>JAYUXO010000103.1:0-4938 GCA_043753505.1 Comamonadaceae bacterium | reverse complement strand
GTATTGACCGCAAACAGTTTGGCGCGGGCCGCCTGAGGTGGTCCGGTATTCACGCTTCCAGCGGATAAGCAGGCGTTCGGGCAAAAGGCCCCGGTGAGTATTTCTGCCCCGTCAAGTTCGGCAGAACCATAGGCGCATCGTGAAACAAAACCCGCGTACCGCACACGCTCACAAAATTGGGCACATCGACATTCGCCGTACAGACATCGGCTATGGCCAGATGGGTCAATTGCATATTCACACCAGCGTTATTGTCCAGAATCCGGCCAGTATTCCACACCAGGTCGTATGAGGCCTTTGCAGTATTCAGTTGATAAAGCGTGAACCCGATGTAATGTCCGCCATCGATTGCCAGGGTTGATTCGATCGCCAGTTGATACGTCACATGGGCTTGTAACGGTGGTGATGCCGATTCAGGAAACAAAAACCGCGCGGTCGGTGCCGACACGCCTATTCCCCAGGTTTGCACCACGGCGTGCGGTCGCCAGGCGGGTGCTTCGCTATTGGCTGTTTTGAATACATTTTCAAAACTAACGCCTACACCCCGGTATTGACCAAATATCGGATTTCCCGGCGCAAGCGCATCCAGATTGGCTCGCAGCATGATGACCAGATGTCCGCCATCCGAATTGGCCAGAAAATAATTTGAAACCGCAGTTCTTTAATCATGACCCGCATCGTGCGGCCCAAACGGGCGCTGGGGTTGGGGTTGGGGTTGGGGTTGGGGTTGGGGTTGGGGTTGGGGTCAAGATTAGCGCAGGTGAATAATATTTTTGGTGGGATCTGTCGTGGTTAATGTGAAATCGGAAATATTGACAGGCTTGGGCGGCACGGTTGAAAAATCAGTATCAATCATCCCGGGACGCACGGCGGGCCTTTGGTGCCGGCCGTCTTGAACAATAGGGGTCATGTGATGCCTGACTGAATGTCTAAATATTCAGTCCAGGCTCTCGATTGGATGTGACTGTGTGAATATGTTCAGTAACAATACAAAGCACTAAAAATATGCAAAACCTCACCCCAACCATGACAGCGCCACGCGCTGAGCACATCGCCGCCACACTGGATTTGCGCAACCTCCCCGCTGACTTTTACACCAACCCCTATCCCGTCTATACCGCGCTGCGCGAAACCGAGCCGGTCAAGCGCATGCCCGATGACTCCTATCTGCTCACGCGGCATGCTGATTTGCTGGCCGTGTACCGGGACGCGCAAACTTTCAGCTCCGACAAGCGCCAGGAATTTGCGCCCAAGTTCAACCTGCCGCCGTTCAGCGCCGATGCGCCTGCCCCTTTGTTTCATCACCACACCAACAGTTTGGTGTTCAACGACCCGCCACTGCACAGCCGGGTGCGCCAGATGATCATGGGCGCGCTCACGCGGCGCGCGATTGACGAGCTGGAGCCTGGCCTGGTTCGGCTGGTGGATGGTTTGTTGGACGACATGGAAACCCAAGGCGGTGGTGATTTGATTGAAGACTTTGCCAGCGCCATTCCGGTGGAGGTGATTGGCAATCTGCTGGGCGTGCCGTCTGCCGACAGGGAACCACTGCGGGCCTGGTCGCTGGCGATTCTGGGTGCCCTGGAGCCGCAACTGTCAGCGCATCAGCTGGCGCAAGGCAATGCGGCCGTCAGTGCGTTCACCGACTACCTGCGCCACTTGGTAGCGGCACGCCGGGCACAGCCTGGCGACCCGCAACACGATGTGCTCACGCGGCTGATTCAGGGAGAAGGCGATGCCTGCTTGAGCGAAGCCGAGTTACTGCAAAACTGTGTGTTCATCCTGAATGCGGGGCATGAAACCACCACCAATCTGATTGGCAACGCGCTTGTGACATTACAGGAATGGCCAGAGCAAAAAGAGTTTTTGCTATCAAAAATGAAGCTGCTTGAGCAGTATTCACAAGGGCAGGAGGCCAGTTTGACTCAAATTCTCACAGTGGCAGTCGACGAGTTCCTGCGCTTCGAATCGTCCAACCAGTTAGGCAACCGCCGGGCCATGCGCGATTGCGTAGTGGGCGGCGTGCCGCTTCCCGCAGGCACGCTGATCACCTTGTGCATCGGCGCAGCCAACCGCGACCCTGCGGTGTTTGACCAGAGCGACACCCTGCAACTGAACCGCACGCCCAACCGCCACCTGGCCTTCGGTTTTGGCATCCATCAGTGCGCGGGCCTCAGTCTGGCGCGGCTGGAAGGGCGCGTGGCGATTGGGCGGTTTTTGCAACGCTTTCCCGGCTACCAGCTGACCGAAGCACCTTTGCGTGGCGGACGGGCGCGGTTTCGGGGATTTTTGCAGGCGGGGTTCAGCGTTTGAAGTGATGCCTCAGCCAGCCCGCGGCCGCAAGCCCGCTAAAGCTACATACAGCTGCAGCGGCAACACCGGCTTGTGCAGCAGCGGCACGCCACTGGCCAGTGCTTCGCGCAGGCGCTGCGGTGCGGTGTCGCCTGTGATGAGCAGACAGGGCAAATCGGGTACCAATAACTGACGTAACGCTTCAATAGCCTGCGCCCCCGTGCGCTGCTCGCGCAAACGGTAATCGCTAACCAGCACGTCGGGCGCGAACGCCTGCGCGATGGCCAATGCTTCTTCAATTGACTCCACTGCCTCGCACACACAGCCCCAGCTGCACAGCAATTGCCGCATGCCCGCGCGAACGGTGGGCTCATCGTCAATCAGCAGCACGCGCAGACCGGGAAGCTCAAACAGCGCCGACTCGCCCGTGGGGGCAACCATTTGCGCCGTCGGCAACGCGCCTTTTTCTGACAGCGGCAGCGCCAGCGCAAACAAACTGCCCCGATGCAAAACCGACTTCAAGGTGAGCGTGTGGCCCAAGGTGCGCGCCAGTCCCTGCGCAATGGCCAGACCCAGACCCAGGCCTTTGCGGTTGTCCCGTTCCGGGTTGGCCAGCTGGTGAAACTCGCGGAACACCTCCTCCTGCTGGGAAGCGTCAATGCCTATCCCCGTGTCCCACACCTGCAGCAGCGCCTGACCGCCACGCAGGCGACAGTTCACCAGCACGCCGCCACGCTCGGTGTAGCGAATGGCGTTTGAGATGAAATTGCGCAGCACCAGCTCCACCAGTTGCGGGTCGGACTGCACCACCAGCGCCGTTTCGCGCGAGCGGTAGGCCAGGCCTTTGGCATCGGCCTGCGGGCCGAACTCGCGCTCCAGTTTGTTCAGCAGCAGCTGCATGCGAAAGGGCTGCACCTGCGGCTCGATCACATTGGCTTCAATGCGCGAAAAATCCAGCAGCACATTGAGCATTTGCGCTGTGGTGTCACGGCAGTCGCGCACGTTGGCTATCAGTTCGCGCTGCTGGGTGGTCAACGCGGTGTTGGACAGCACCTCCAGAAACAGGCCCTGTGCATGAATCGGCTGGCGCAGGTCGTGGCTGGCGGCGGCCAGAAAGCGTGATTTGGCCGTATTGCTCTGTTCGGCCTCGTGGCGCGCAGCATCGGTTTGCGCAATCAGTTCCACGTTGTCAAAGCGCAGTTGAATGGCCGCGCGCACAGCACGCGAGGTTGTTCGGTTCTGCTGAACCATGACGCCCATATACATCAGCGAGATCACACCAAAGGCGTTGTAGGCAGGGTCATCGATCTGCCACATGCGCAGCGCCGTGGTTCCTATAAGCGGCAGCGCAAACGCCAAAAAAAGTGGCTGTACCGGCGACAGCACGCCCACCGCGCCTCCTACGATTCCCGAAAGTACCCCAGTCACCAGAACAGTACCGCTCGCTGTCGCGTTGCCCAGCGCCGCCCAGGCCAGAAGACCCCATGCAAAGCCAGCAGCAGCCCACAACAGCACCTGCCGTGCAACCTGCCGGGTAGCGCGTTGCAGCGAAATGCCGCGCCGCAACTGGGTGCGTGCGTTGACCATCAACAACAAATTCATCACCCCCAGCACCACAACCCACAACAGTAATGGCCGCAGGTTTGTGCCGTCGTGCAAGGTGTACGCCACCAGCAGCATGGCGGGCAGCATAGGCACGACGGTTCCCGTTGTACTGGCATAAACCAGCCGCAATTGCTCCACCAAAACGTGGGGTGGTGCCAGACGCATCCAACGGGCGAGTCCGGTTTGCGTGGCGTGGTGCTCACCCTGCATGTGCGCTAGTCCAGGGGGTCAGTCCACCAAGGCCTGGTGGCGTGCGGCATACACCGCCTCGGCCCGGTTGTCGACCTGAAAAAACTCAAGAATGTCTTGCACATGCCTGCGCACGGTGTTTTCTGACACCACCAGGCGGCGCGCAATCAGCTTATTGGGCAGACCTTCATGCAGCAATACCAATACCTCGCGCTGACGCTGCGTGAGCTGACGCTCATCGTTTTGAAGGGCCGTGCGCGGCGCGGCCGCCACACCACCGCGCAAAGCCTGGCGCAACACCTCCATGATGGTCTCTGCTGTTTCGGCTTTGGAAACAAACGCCTGCGCACCGCGCGACAGCGCCAGTTGCATGGTCTGCGGCGTGTCCTGCGACGACAGCATCACCACGGGTACGCCCGGCCAGCGCTTGCGAATGAGCGCGATGCCCTCCAGCCCGCTGATGCCGCCCAGTTTGATGTCCAGCAGCACTGCTTGCGGCACAAGCGATACATCTGCCAGGGCCTCGTCCATAGATGCCGCCTGAACCAGCGACACATCCGGCATGCCCATACCAATCACCAGGCCCAGACCGGTTCGAAACATGGCGTGGTCGTCAATCAGCAGGACTTGCGGTGGATTCATGGCGTCAATTAAATCACTGGGTCGGCTGTGGGGCTATGGTCTTTTCAGACCAATTTGAAAGCTTCGCAAATGCTTACCGCCCGCGCTTGCGCGCAGCAATTCACATCCTCTGGTCTTCTTGGACCATTTTCAAAACGGGGCTGGTTGTTTAACTTTGAAACAAGATTTTTCAACCAGGAGCCACCATGACATCACACGCCAGCATGAACC
>JAYUXO010000102.1:0-4939 GCA_043753505.1 Comamonadaceae bacterium | reverse complement strand
TTCCAGGAATTCGCCCTGGTTAACGGCACCTGGGACGTGGCCAATCCCGACGGCCAGCTGGAACGTGTGCGCCCGCAAGACATCACCACCACGGCGGTCTTCACGGTGGAAGGTGAGCTCGACGACATCTCCGGCAGCGGACAAACCGAAGCGGCGCACGGGCTTTGCAGTGGCGTTCCAGCCAGCCAACACCAACACCTGGAGGCCAAAGGTGCAGGGCATTACGGAATATTAAGCGGCAGGCGCTGGCGCGAGGTGGTGTTTCCGGCGGTCAGCGCATTTATTGCCCAGCACGACGCACACACACCAGCAGTTTTCGAGGCGACAACTGCCACAGCACCCGTCGATATGGCTGCGCACGCTACCCCTGCAACCACCGCAGAAAAATCATCATTGGCCCCCAAACGCATGCCCACAGCCAAACAGGCCACAACAGCACCCAAACGGTCAAAGGCCGTCGCAACCGTACCGCAGGCATCAAAATCGGCTGTAGTTAAGGCGGAACCTGCTCAAAAAGCTATCAAAATCGTAGCGAAATCGACTGCGAAAAAGAGGGCACCCGCCACAGTTGCACCGGCTGCACGACGCGCCAAAGCGCGTTGACCCGAGACGGGTCAGACTCCAACCCAATGTCGCCCTTGGCCTGGCGCATCCACGCCGCCCTGCCCCAAACCCAGTGCACGCGCTGCGGCTACCCTGACTGCCTGGCCTACGCGCAGGCCGTCGCGCAAGGTGAGGCGGGCATCAACCAATGTCCGCCGGGTGGTGCTGAAGGCGTGGCGCGGCTGGCGGCCATCACGGGTCACCCCGCGCTACCGCTGAACCCCAGCCACGGAACAGAAGGCCCACGCCATGTGGCCGTGATCGATGAAGCCTGGTGCATTGGCTGCACCCTGTGCCTGCCGGTGTGCCCGACCGATGCCATTGTGGGCAGCAACAAGCTTATGCACACCGTCATCGAGGCGCACTGCACCGGTTGCGAGCTGTGCATCCCGGTGTGTCCGGTGGATTGCATCAGCCTGGAAAACGTGACGGGTGATGCCAGCGGCTGGGCTGCGTGGTCAGCCGGGCAGGCTGAAACGGCCTTGAAACGCTACACTTTTCATAGCGAACGACTCAGCAAAAACCAGGGCGAGAGCACCAAAAGACTCGACGAGATCTCGCGGGCGCGGCAACAGGTTTCTTGAAGCGCTCGTATCAGCCAGGCGTAGAGCCGTTATCCGTTAAGGGAACCGGTTCATGCGCTGATAAACCATACTGCGCTGCCAATGCTGCAAACGCCTTGACCACCTCGGGCGGTGCCTGCACCAGCTCGATCAGCACGCCCTCGCCACTGAGCGGTAGCTCGTCACTGCCCTTGGGGTGTACAAAGCAGATGTCAAAGCCCGCAGCACCCTTGCGAATGCCGCCTGGGGCAAAGCGCAGGCCTTTGGCCCCCAACCACTGCACGGCAACGGGCAGGTCGTCGATCCACAGGCCGATGTGGTTCAACGGCGTTTGGTGAACGGCGGGTTTGGCTTGCGGGTTGATCGGCTGCATCAGGTCTACCTCGACCTTGAAAGCGCCGTGGCCAATGGCGCAGATGTCTTCGTCCACGTTTTCGCGCTCGCTGCGAAAGTGGCCGGTGACCGACAAGCCCAGCAGGTCTACCCACAAGGCGTGCAGTCGGGCTTTGTCGGTTGCGCCGATGGCGATTTGCTGGATGCCCAGCACGGTGAAGGGGCGTGTTGACGTGGTATTCATGCTTGCAGGCGTTTCATATCGATGGCTTGGGTGCGCAAAACCTGCCCCGCAGCGTCTTTGAAAGCCAGCATGACGGTTTGCGAAGCCCAGTTGATGTCCAGCAAGCCGTAGTGGTTGACGGTAACCAGATCGCCCAACCGGTTCGGCCCCGGCTCGCGTGCATCGGCCCAAGCGTGCGTCAAACCTGAACTGGTCATCTCGAACAACGGGTACGGCCCGGCATTGTGCTGATAGACCCCGCCAATGTGCCGGTCCCCCGACAGGAACACCACGCCTTGCGCGCGCGTGGTGGCTATCAAATTGATCAGCCGCTGGCGTTCACGCGGCAGATTGCCCCAGCGCTCAAAGCCGTGCCCATCGGCCAGCACCTGCACGCTGGAAACGATCAAGCGCAGCTGCGCGGGCACTTGCAGGCGCTGCTCCAGCCACTGCCACTGCTCACTTCCCAGCATGGTTTTGGCAGGGTCTTCATCGGGCACATACCGCTGCTTGCCGGCAGCGCCAGGTTGGTCGGTGGCTTTGAGCGGCGAGCGAAACCAGCGCGTGTCCAGCATGATGATCTGCACACGCTGGCCTGGCGGGCCATACAACTGCTCGCGGTAGATGCCGCCGCGCTGGCGGCGTGGGTCCAGCGGCGGCACATTCCAGAACTTGAGAAATTCGTCTTTGGCTTCCTGCTTGCCGGCCCAATCGGCGCCGCCATCGTTCAGGCCATAGTCATGGTCGTCCCAGGTTTCGATGTGCGGCACGCTGGCGCGCAGGCGCGCAAAGCCGGGCTGCGCCGCTAGCTGGGCGTAAGCCGCGCGCAGCTGCTGAACGTGCCACGGCTGCTGGCTGGCATACACGTTGTCGCCCGCAAACACAAATACGTCGGGTTGGTCCGCCGTGATCGCATCCCAGATGGGTTGCGGCTTGTTTTGGTCAGCGCACGAGCCCACGCCAATGCGGCGCAGCATTTGCAGCGGATCGGGCGCGATGGCATCGGTCATGGGTACAGGCGCGGCGCTGTCAACCCGATTCACACACCCGGCCAGCATGCTGGCAGCACCCACACCCAACGCACCCAAAGCCTGCCGGCGCGTGGCCAGAGCCTCGAATTTCGGAATGTTCATTTGGTGCCTTTCTTGGCTGATTTGAAGGGTGGCTTGGCTTTGAACACGACACCCGGCAAGCCTTTTAAATCGACATCCTGGGTGTAAAGCTTGGCTTGATGCGTCTGCGCGGTTTGCCAAATGATGGCGTCCGCCATTGCGAGCTGGTAAACCTTCGAGGCGAGGGCGGCTTGACGCATGAACATCAAATCGCCACCAAACTCGCGGCCTTTTTCCAGGAATGCCGCTCCCCTTGCCTCTGCATCGTCGCCATACAGGTGCCTCAAACGTTTGCAAACTTCATAAACCACGAGATGCGGCACGATTAGCTGTTGAGTGTTCTCAATCGCGGGCGCGAAAAAATCTGCGTTCGCACCACCACCAAAATACTCAAGCCACCCGCAAGAGTCCACGACGTTCATTTGCGCTTACTGGTTCGCTCCCCCACGGGCACCCAAAAGGGTTCGGCGAGTGCAGCACACCCGCCCGGCCACGTCGGGCCTTCAGGGTCGTTGAGCACATTTGTATCAATGCCAGGAAACATGCCACGTGCCGCGCTCATTGGCACCTCTGGCGTAATTTCTATTTTTCCGTTGACCGCACGTACCTGCATCTGCTGACCCGGCTGCAAGGGAATCAGTTTGCGAACGTCTTTGGGTATGACAATTTGAAATTTGGGGGACAACGCAACAAAAGACATACTTTTACCTTTAAGTTAAACGATAGAAGAATCGTACAACTTTTCAGGACTTCAAACAAACTCAACAATCGCTTGATCCACAGCCAGTGACTCACCTTTGGCCGCCAACACCTTGCCCACCACGCCATCGGCCACAGCAAAGAGCACGTTCTCCATCTTCATCGCCTCAATCACCGCGACCCGCTCACCCGCCTGCACTTTTTGGCCGACCTGCACCGCCACATCCACCAGCAGGCCTGGCATGGGCGACAGGACAAAGCGGCTCATGTCAGGCGGTGCTTTGTGAAGCATCAGGGCTTGAAGCTGCGCAGCGCGGGGAGACAGCACCAGCGCATCAAACTGCGTGCCGTTATGCAACACGCGCAGCGCCAGCGGGTTGCCCGGAATGCCGCGCTGCACCTGTGCGGTGAAAGGCTGGCCGTTCACCGTGCCCTGCAAGCATGCATCGTTCAATCTTGATTTACTATCAATTTGATAGCTGCTTGAGCAGATTTTGATAGGGCTGGAGGCTGTTTTTGCTTGTAAAGCATCCGTCACGTACATGGTGGCCGTGTGCTGCGCAACCGTGCCTGTTGGTCCCAGCTCCAGCACGGCAAAGCTCTCTTCCACCTGAGCTTCGTGCCCTGGCATCTGACCACTGATGCCGACTGCCCGTTCGCGCAAGCGCCGGTGCTGGAAGGCCGCCAGCGCAACGAGGAAGTTGGGGTCGTCGTGCATGACGTCTTGCGCGCGAAAGCCCTTGCCATAGTGCTCGGCAATAAAGCCTGTGTTGAAGTCGCCCGCCACAAATTTCGGGTGCGCCAGCAGCGCCGCCTGGAAAGGAATGTTGCTGCTGATGCCGCGAATCACAAAACCATTGAGCGCCTCTCGCATTTTGGCTATCGCATCCAGCCGGTCGGTGCCGTGCACGATGAGTTTGGCGATCATCGAGTCGTAATGCATCGGAATTTCGCCGCCGTCCTCGACACCTGTGTCGACTCGAACTCCGTACCCGATTTCGCTCCTTCCCCTCCCGGGGGAAGGCTGGGATGGGAGCTCCCCCACCCCCCCCGCAAACATCGTCTGCACTGGCGGCACAAACCGCACCAGCCGCCCGGTGGACGGCAAAAAATTGCGAAACGGGTCTTCCGCGTTGATGCGGCATTCCATCGCCCAGCCATTGCGCTGAACATCCTTTTGTTCGAGGGGTAGCTTCTCTCCAAACGCCACCCGAATCATCAGTTCCACCAGGTCCAACCCGGTGATGCATTCGGTCACCGGGTGCTCCACCTGCAAGCGGGTGTTCATCTCAAGAAAGTAAAAACTCTGGTCTTTACCGACGACAAACTCCACCGTGCCCGCGCTTTCGTACTTCACTGCCTTGGCCAATGCCACAGCCTGCTCCCCCATGGCCTTGCGCGTGGCA
>JAYUXO010000101.1:0-4940 GCA_043753505.1 Comamonadaceae bacterium | reverse complement strand
GGGCCAGGGCGCGCGCTGCGGGCAGCAGGTCGGCGGGGGCGTGGAGGGAGCGCACCAGGCCCCGGTCCAGCGCCTCCTGCGCGCCGAACACCCGACCGGTGGTGCACCAGTCCAGCGCGTTCTGCATGCCGACCAGCCGGGGTAGAAACCACGATGAAGCTGCCTTGGGCGTGATGCCCCTTCGGACAAAAACAAAGCCGAACTTCGCCTCGGTCGAGGCCATCCGGAAGTCCATGGGCAGTTGCATCGTGGCGCCGATGCCCACCGCCAGGCCGTTCACCGCTGCGATCACCGGCTTCAAGCTCTTGAAGATGCGCAGGGTGTTGGTGCCGCCGCCATCGCGGTAGACGTCGCCCACCCGCAGCCGCTCGCGCACCGGGTCGCTCTGCGTCGCGTTGCGGTCAAAGGTGTTGCCGCCGCTGGACAGGTCCGCGCCGGCGCATAAGGCCCGCCCTGCCCCCGTGACGATGACGACGCGCACCGCATCGTCCCGGTCGGTCTCGTCAAACAGCGCCTCCAGCTCTTCGCGCATCCGCACGTTGTAGGCGTTGAGCTTTTCCGGGCGGTTCAGCGTGATGGTTGCAATGCCGTTGTGCACGGCGTAGAGGGTGGTTTCCAGGGGCATCAAGGGCATGCGGGCTCCTACGTTCCTTGCGGGAATCTACCCCGGACGGGCGAAGCGCTGGGCCGCAGGAGGCTTCCGCCGCACAATTCGAGGCACCGTCCGGCACGCGCCGCAGCGCGTAAGCTGTCCTGGCACATCACCTTCTGGAGAAACATTCAATGCCCAACACGCGAACCGCCAATGCCGTCCGTCTGGAGTTCACACCGGACTCCCTGGTTCAATCCAACCTGTCGGGGGCGGCCTTTACCGGTGACTGGCTCTGGGTCGCGGGCGACGAGGCCTGCGGCCTGGACCGGCTGCGCCGGCTGGACCCCGTAGGGAGTGAGGCCTTGCGCTTCGGCGAGGTGCGCGACTTCCCGCTGGCCGATCTGCTGGACCTGCCCGGCACGGCTGACGAAGAGGCCGATCTGGAAGGCATGGCCGTGGCCGACGGCTTCCTCTGGGTGGTGGGCTCGCATGGACTGAAGCGCAAAAACGCCAAGCCGGACCGGGACCATGCCGAGAACGCCAAGCGGCTGGCCAAGGTGGCGCTCGACGGCAACCGGCGCCTGCTGGCCTGCCTGCCCATCGAGCCTGACGCCCAAGGCGCGCCCTGCCTGGTACGCCAGGCGCAGGACGGCCGACGGGCATTGCGCCTGAAGGGCGATGCGCTGGTGAACCAGCTCACCCGCGCGCTGGCGGACGACGCCCACTTCGGACCTTACATGGCGATCCCGGGCAAGGACAACGGCTTCGACATCGAAGGCTTGGCGGTGGACGGCCGCCGGCTGTTGCTGGGCCTGCGCGGCCCGGTGCTACGGGGCTGGTCGGCGCTGCTTGAGATCGCGGTCGAGGCGCGTGGCGATCAGCTGCGACTGGTGCCGCTGGACGACAGCGGCACGCTGATTCGAAAGCACTTCCTGCAGCTGGACGGCCTGGGCGTTCGCGATCTTCACTTCTCGGGCGATGACCTCTACATTCTGGCCGGCCCGACGATGGTTCTGAATGGTGATATCCGCGTCTTCAAATGGCCCGCCGCACGGCCCGTGCTGGCCGCCAACCGCGAGCCGGTGCGTTTCGAGGAGGGCTTGACCGAGTCGGTGCCACTGCCGCACGGGCGCGGCACCAACCGCGCCGAGGCGATTTGCGACCTGCCGGTGGCGCTGTCCGACGGCCAGGCATGCTGGCTCGTCCTGTACGACGCGCCCGGCGTCGACCGCAGGGAGGGCGAGCACGCCGTCTTTGGCGACCTGCTGCGCCACGATTAAGTGACTGCACCGCGAGTTGTATCGTCTGGGCGTGGCCGATTCCCCGAGCTCCAGCAGTGGGACTTCTCGGCTGACATTCAGGCCTTCGTGCTTGCCAGGGTCACAGATCTCCAGTTGGCCAGGCATGAGTGGGGGCCTATCTCCGGCCATGGACAGCGCGCAGTACCATGGCTTTCCTGCATTGGACGATGACCAATTGCACCATTAATAATTCGTTCGAGCCTTCAACATGGCCAAGCCCGCACCCCTGTCGCTGTCGCTGGAGGAAAAGCCGGCACCGAAGGCCTGAAGGTCGGCACAAGAAACGTTTCCGGCAACACCCACGACCGTCACTGCCGACAACAAACCCATCGCCGCCGAATTCAGCAAGTCCGTGGTCGGGCAACTGCAAGCCGACCCCCACGCCATGGTCAGCATGAACAAGGCGCTGTTCAAGAAACTCCAGGATGCGAACCAGAAGATCGAACAGCTGCTGCTGAAGTAGGCTAGCCGGCGAGGAAGAAAAAACCCGCCACGAGGATCAAGCCAGCGGATTCCCCGTTGCCACCATGCCACCCCATTCGTCTATGGTGATCAAGCCCCCCACGGTGTCGGCTTTGTTCTGGTCGCGCGCGGGCAGCACGGCCTGAATAGCGTCGATACGTTTCCAGCCGGGAATGGGTTGCCCACCTGACTCGTCAGGCACATAACGCGAGGGCTCGGTGCGTTGCATGCGGGGGATGTAGCGCGGGCAATTGGTGATCAGCGCGGTGATGTTGACCTGCACCGCAAACTGCGCGCCCGGAAAGTGTCCGACCAGAGCCGGGTCGTCCGTCAGCTGCGCGTGGCCCTGCACCCGCAGCCGCGCGGGCCGGTCAAAAGCCATGAACAGCATGCCAACTTGCCCGCTGGTGGCGATGTTGCCCATAGAGAAATACATGCCGTTGCCGTCGTAGTTGGGGAACAGCAATGTGCGGTCATCCAGCACTTTCACAAAGCCGGGTGCGCCGCCTTTAAAACTCACGGTGGGCGAGCCTTTGTCGTCCACCGAGGCCAGCCAGAACATCTCCATCGCGCTGATGAAGCCTTTGTCCATGTCTGTCAGTTCGTCGTGCACGATGACGGCCAACTCCGCGTCGGCCAGGTTGCGTGTGTCAAACCGGTCTTGCAGCTTGCGGGCGGCGTCGGTGTAGGTGTAGGTGAATTGGTGCATGGCTAACTCCTGATTCAAGGCTGAACAGCGGTCGATTCCGCCGCCTGCCGCAAACCCTGGTCGAAGTTGACGACCGGGCGGCGGCGCGTGGTGTCCAGCATCAGACGGGTCACGTCAGGACGTGAGTAGTGGCCCACCGGGTCGGCGGCGGCTTTGGCCACGGCAATCATGGGCAGGCTGATGTCGGCATACAGGATGCCTTCCTGGTCTTCAGGCAGGTGTTGGCACAGCGGGCGGCCGTCAGGCCCAAAAATCATGGAAAAACCACCGCCCGCTTTGCCCGTCTCGGGGTTCAACATGGCGGCTTTGTCAGGCGTGTCGCACAGCATGTCAAACGTGTCCTGGCCGGTGATGGCCACAGCCGCCAGCACGTAGCAACCGCCTTCCACCGCGTAGGTCTGGCTGGCGGCCAGGTTGACCTGATGCCCCAGCGCCTAGGCCGCGCCCCGATACACGGTAAAGCTCGGCCAGGCCGCCACATGCACCTGCTCATGCATGGAGTACATGGCGTATTTCGAAAGGGGCAACAAATGCTCCCAGCAGCACAGCCCGCCCACCCGGCCCACGCTGGTGTCGGCTACCTGAAAGTCCGAGCCATCGCCCTCACCAAACAGCGTGCGCTCCACGTGCGTAGGCTTGAGCTTGCGCCGTGCGTAAATCAGTTTGCCGTCGTCCCCGATCAGCGCCTGCGCCATGTACAGACTGCCACCATCAATCTCGGTAAAACCCATCATGACGTTGATATTTCCGCGCGCCGCGGCGGCGCCCAATTGCGCCATTTCAGGGCCATCTACCCGCATGCAATTGGCGTGGTAGCGCGGCACAAACTGCAAACCCCAAGCTGGCGCGCCCAGCCATAGCCACCACGGATAGCCCGGAATCCAGGTCTCGGGAAACGCAATGAGCTTGGCACCATTGGCAGCCGCCTCGTCAATCAGCTTGATCGCCTTGGCCACGCAGCCGGCAAGGTCCATGAACACGGGTGCTGCTTGCACCACGGCAGCTTTGAAATTGGGGTTTGGCATGAAAGGCTCCTGTCGGGTTGGGTTTATTGATTGCCGCCGAATGATGTGGGCGCGAGGCCAGGTTTGCTTGACTGGGTGCGCGGTGGGTTGTGACTGAAAGCGCGGCCCCTCAGGGGCGGCAAAACCTGCCGGGAATGCGCCCATTGCGCAATCACGGATGCCCAGCTAGTGTTCAGGGGCCGGTGTGCACGAACCTTGCACTCACTTCTTATCACCACCACACCGTGTCCTGCGTCCTGTCCATTGCCGACGTTTCCGCGCCCCAACGCGAAGCTGCCTGGCGCGATGCGGTATGCGACACCTTTGTGCGGCTGGAATGCACGCCAGACCGGAAGGCACCGCTGCACGGGCGGATTGAGTCGGGCGCTTTTGGGCCACTCCACGTGGCACGGGTGACGGCATCGCCCCAGTTCGTGGAGCGCACCGCCACCCGCGCCGCACAGGACGACCAACCGCAGGTGCTGCTCAGCGTGCAGCTGCGCGGGCGCACCGTGGTGCAGCAGGGCGGGCAACAAGCCGTGCTCACGCCAGGCTGCCTGGCGTTCTACGACACAGCCCGCCCCTACACGCTCACGCTGCCCGGCGACTTTGACCAGATCGTGCTGCACTTGCCGCGCCAGACCCTGACCCACCATGCGCCCCGCGGCCTGAACCACATGGCCCGGCGCATTCAGGTTAGTGACCCGTTTGCACAGGCCATCCTGGCGCTGGCGCCGCAGCTGCTGCTGCGCATGGTGCATTCCGCGCGCTCCGATGTGGCACAGCGCACGGCTGCAGCGGCAGCGGAACTGATTGCGCTGGCGCTGGACTCGCTGGACTCGCTGGACGCCGATGCTGCAGAAAACGCCCCC
>JAYUXO010000100.1:0-1924 GCA_043753505.1 Comamonadaceae bacterium | reverse complement strand
TGAAGTTTGCGCCGCCCTTGCCCGTCATCGCTGCACGCGGTTTTGCGTTAGCCAAAGGCCTGGGGCTGACCACTTCTTTGGCCAGCGAGTGCAGCAAGAGCAATTCGCGGTAGGCCTCCAGGTCGAAGGCCTCGCCACCGTCTTGCCCGGGCTTGCGAAAAATCGATTCCTCCAGAAGGTCCAGCACTTTGGAAGAAGGCCATAAGGCTTCAATGCGGGACAGCGCTTTGGGGTGGGCCTCCAGGCCGTCACCCAGATTGCCAAACAAGTCGAACTGCGGAGCCTGCGCGTTAAAGGCCTGGTTGAAATCCAGACGCAACGTTTCGTAGTCATCGCGCCGTTCCAGTTGGTGATAAATACTGAGTAAATCCAGGTAAGCCAACGCACTGGTTTGCGGTTGCGTGCTGATGTGGTCTTTGAGTAATTCGATGGCCTGCGGGTAGTCGCCCAGGGCCACAAAGAAATCTGCCTGTCGCTGCACGTCATACAGGTCTTCTGCCAACGTACCGAGATCTGAGCCAGAGCGACTCATCGACAGATCTTCAGTGGCCACAGGCTGCTGAACCGGCTTGCTCCACGGAATAACCGAATCGCCCCCCAGTTTTTTCTTGAAGCCATCCTGCGTCACGGCGTTGGCTTGCAGGGCGCTAAACGGTTCATCCGTGCCCAGATCAAAGTCAAGATCCAGATCGACCGATGCAGTGTTTGTGGGGCCGCGCTGACCACCGGGATACACCGCTTGGCGCGGTAACAGGGAGTCCAGGCCACCGGGTTGCGAATCTGCATTGGCCTTCTCACCACGCCACCAATCCGGCCGGCCCTGCGCACGCCGACCCCGGTGCCATAAATATCCCAGGCCGGCAACTGCCGCCAACAATAGCAGCGCCAAGCCGACCACCAGTGGATTCCAGTAGCGTGCTTGCTGGGCGCGCTCCAACTGCCCGCGCAAGTCGGTCAGCTCGGTTTGTGTGCGCACGGAGCTGTCGCGCAGGCCTTTGGCATCGGCTTCCAGCGCCTGCACGCGTTGTGCTTCGCGCAGCACATCTTGTGGCTGGGCGTTGATGGCCCGCCACCAAGCCATCACCTCGGCGCGGCGTTGATCATTGATATTGGTCGCACTGAGAAGCTCACGGGAGCTGCGCAAACGCAATTGCCCATCCGCGCTCAGGTCAAGAGGCTCCAAAGTCAGGCGGGGCGTGGCACCAGCCAACTTCCGGTCGCCTGACGCAGCACGGCTGGCGGCGCGTAATGCTTTGGTCGGCGCAGCCGCTGCCGCGACAGCTGGCGCCGCGCCAGATGCTGGCGCCGCGCCAGATGCTGGCGCGCTGCCTGCGTCAGGATTGGTTGGGTTGACTTTGCCTGGTCTGGCCGGCCTGGCCGGCCTGGCTGGTTTGGCTGCCGCAGCGTTGCTTGCGTTACCTGCAACAGGCAAGGTGACAACCGGCGCTGCAGCGGCAGCGGCCCGGTTGGCAAGCGCCGCGTTGTTGGAAGCGGTATCGCTGGGTACATCAGCCAGCAGAACATAGCGCCGCGCCGAACGTTGTACGCAACCGGCGCGCACATACAGTGTCACCACCGGCTCGTCCACCGCCAGGCTGGAGCGAATGCGAAACCGGGCCTCGGATGCATTGACGCGATCTACTGTGATGGTCACTCGGGTGGCATCGACCCGGTTGTCACCATGAAACACATCTGCTTCCAGACACAACGCGCCTGGATCATCCCCCGCATCCAGGCGTAGCAGACCGGTCATGTCCAGCGGCTGCCCAATCAGTGTCGCACCGGTGACGCGGTCCAGACTCAGTGCTGCGCTGCCAAGTGCGGTGCAAAGGGCCAAGAGGCCCAAACACAAGCGGGTTGTTTGTAAGTAAATATTCATACAAAGCGGGATTTTGGCACAGTGTCCATGCCTTCAATCCACGCT
>JAYUXO010000099.1:0-12040 GCA_043753505.1 Comamonadaceae bacterium | reverse complement strand
AAAATAGCAAATGTTCTCATGAGATCAATTATGTCAATAAATATGATTTATATGTTCTATTTTGAACTATAAAACTTAGATACAAAGTCTTTAGGTTTGTGTACGATTACAGTTTTCCACTGATGTCTGGGCCCGCAACGGGATTGGGGTGTCTGCCTACGCTCATGTCCCCCGCCCAAAGGCTGTCGCCTTCGGGTTCCTCCTTGACTTCGCTGCGGCAGACACCCCAATCCCGTCGCTGCGAAGGGAGTTTGTTGGGGCGCTGGCGTGCCCATTCCTCGGGATCGGGCTGCCTGAGCGCTTTGCGCAGGTCAAGGAGGAGACCGACGGCTTCGCCGGCGGTCGGGGGACACGGAGCAAAGCGCCCAGGCAGCCCGATCCAGCGCGAGAAATCGACATGGCGACACGGCTCATAAAGGAATGTTCCCGTGCTTACGCCACGGGTTCTCCAGCTTCTTGTTGGCCAGCATCACCAGCGATCGGCAAATCCGCTTGCGGGTCTCGTGCGGCAGGATCACATCGTCGATGTAGCCGCGCGCACTGGCGATGAACGGGTTGGCAAACCGCGCCTTGTACTCCGCCTCCCTAGCCGCCAATTTCACAGGATCGCCCTTGTCCTCGCGGAAGATGATCTCCACTGCGCCCTTGGCCCCCATCACCGCAATCTCGGCATGCGGCCAGGCCAGGTTGACATCGCCACGCAGGTGCTTGCTGGCCATCACGTCGTACGCGCCGCCATACGCCTTGCGCGTGATCACCGTGATCTTGGGCACGGTGCACTCGGCATAGGCATACAGCAGCTTGGCCCCGTGCTTGATGATGCCGCCCCACTCCTGGGTAGTGCCCGGCATGAAGCCGGGCACATCCACAAACGTGACCACGGGGATGTTGAACGCATCGCAAAACCGCACAAAACGCGCCGCCTTGGTCGACGACTTGATGTCCAGGCACCCCGCCAGCACCAGCGGCTGGTTGGCCACGATGCCAATGCTCTGGCCGTCCATGCGGGCAAAACCGACCACGATGTTTTTGGCGTACTCGGGTTGGATTTCAAAGAAGTCGCCGTCGTCCACCGTCTTGTGAATCAACTCTTTGATGTCGTAGGGCTTATTGGGGTTGTCGGGCACCAGCGTGTCCAGGCTCAGATCCAGGCGGTTGGCCGGGTCATCGCTCGGTCGCCGGGGTGCTTTCTCGCGGTTGTTCAGCGGCAGGTAGTTAAACAGACGGCGCGTCATCAGCAGGGCCTGCACATCGTCTTCAAACGCCAGATCGGCCACGCCGCTTTTGGTGCTGTGGGTGATGCCGCCGCCCAATTCTTCAGCCGTCACCTCTTCATGCGTGACGGTTTTCACCACCTCGGGGCCGGTGACAAACATATAGCTGCTGTCTTTGACCATAAAGATGAAATCGGTCATGGCCGGCGAATACACCGCGCCACCTGCGCAGGGCCCCATCACCAGGCTGATCTGCGGCACCACACCGCTGGCCAGCACGTTTTTCTGGAACACATCGGCATAGCCGCCCAAGCTGGCCACGCCTTCTTGAATGCGTGCGCCGCCCGAGTCGTTCAGGCCGATCACCGGTGCGCCCACCTTCATCGCCTGGTCCATCACCTTGCAGATTTTCTCGGCATGGGCTTCAGACAAGGCACCGCCAAACACTGTGAAGTCCTGGCTGAACACAAACACCAGCCGACCGTTGATGAGACCGTAACCTGTCACCACGCCGTCGCCGGGAATCTTCTGCGCCTCCATGCCAAAGTCGGTGCAACGGTGTTCGACAAACATGTCCCACTCTTCAAAGCTGCCTTCATCGAGCAGTAGCTCCAGCCGCTCGCGGGCCGTGAGCTTGCCTTTGGCATGTTGCGCGTCAATACGCTTCTGGCCACCGCCCAGGCGGGCGGCGGCGCGTTTGGCTTCGAGTTGGTCGAGGATGGTTTGCATGGGCTTCTGACTTTCAAATGCTATTTATTTTGTAGCTGCTTGAGCAGTATTTACCTGGGCTAAAAGCAGGTTTCGTGCTGCAACTGATGGCGCTAACGTGCCATTCATCACTTGAGCCGACAGCTGGGGCAACAGCTCCCGCACGCGCGTGTGCTGGGTAAATGCCTGCTTCAAGCCCGCCTCAATGCGCTCCCACATCCAAGCCAGGGCCTGGTTTTTACGGCGCGCTTGCAATTGGCCGTTGCGGGTCTGGATGGATTGAAATTGCGACACGGCAGACCAAAAACGATCGATGCCATCAGCCTTCAAGGCACTGAGTTGAATGACTTGCGGCTGCCAATAAAGTATGACTTCCTCCCCAGCTGTGGGAGGGCTAGGGTGGGGGCCCGCGTGTGCCAACCGATGCATCCCCAGCAACCGCAGCGACGAAACAATCTGCCCCTGCGCCCGCATCGCCGCATCCGGGTCAATATCGGCCTTGTTGATCACCACCAAATCCGCCAGCTCCATCACACCCTTTTTGATCGCCTGCAAGTCGTCACCCGCATTGGGCAGTTGCATCAGCACAAACATGTCCGACATGCCCGCCACGGCAATTTCGCTCTGGCCCACGCCGACGGTTTCCACAATCACCACGTCATACCCCGCCGCCTCGCACACCAGCATGGCCTCGCGCGTCATGGCCGCCACGCCGCCCAGCGTGCCGCTGCTGGGACTGGGGCGGATGAACGCTTGGTCGTTAACCGAGAGCTTTTCCATGCGCGTTTTGTCGCCCAAGATGGAGCCACCTGAGACCGTGGACGACGGGTCGATGGTGAGCACCGCCACGCGATGACCCAATTGGATCAAGTGCAGACCCAGCACTTCGATAAAGGTGGATTTGCCCACGCCCGGCACGCCGCTAATACCTAAGCGAAACGATTTGCCGGTGTGAGGAAGTAACGCGTTGAGCAATTCGTCGGCCTGCGCGCGATGGTCGGCGCGGGTGGATTCGAGCAGGGTGATGGCTTTGGAGATGGCGCGGCGTTGAGAGATTGCATCACCATCAAACAATCGCGCCGCCAATAGAGCTTGAAAATTTAGCAAGTCCAGCCTCATTCGAACTGCTCAAAAAAAGCAATATCAATGTCGTACACGGTACGTGGCTTTAAACCTAACTCGTATCGTTTGAACATTTCAAAAAGCTTCTCTCCATCAACCAACTCAATTGGGACAGCGCCAGGCCTTGCTGCTTCCGCCCTAGCGTTGCTTGAATAGGTTGACGTTGTAAGAAAAATTCCCTTGTCTGACCGTCCATCCATAGCACCACGTAAATCGCGTATCTCTTTTGGTGGGACTGAATGCCCCCATTTTTTGCATTGAAAAACAACGTTGAAGCTCATCAAATCGTTTAATTGCAAAACACCAACGCCGTCAATACCCCCATCGTTCGAGCGCCCAGTCACCTGGACGCGCTCAAATCCGGCCTCGCGCAACAAGCGCATACACAAACGCTCGAATCCCCCGGGAGTTAGCGATTTGACAACTTCAAGAAATCCTTGAAGGCTTGAATCCTGGTCTGCCTGAGGCGTATCTACAGGTGTTTCATCGGCATCAACAATCTGGGGGCTTGTGTCATCGTGAGGTTTGCCAAGCTTGGCGTGCCGCGTTACTTGTCGCAAAAAAATTTGCCTTGCTTCGTCTGGCAGTAGCACAACATCTTTCCCGGCCAGGGTGAGAGACCAAACACCTCTTCTCCCTGACTCGATAAACCCTTCCCAAACGAGATATTGCCTAGCCCAGCGCACTTGGTTATAAAAGCGTTCTTGCCCTGATTTAAGAATTTCATTTCTCAAGTCTTCAGGGATCTTCTCGATCTCTGCAATTCGATCAAGGGCCTCCCGCGGAGATGCCGATCCACCCAGATCCCGCAACGCCTGTAGTAACGGGCCAAACCATCGGACAAATTCCGACTGCCTTGTTTTTGTTTTTGGAGAAGACGGCTTATTCATTGCATCACCTCACAAAATCTCAAACGCCTGCCCATTAGGCAGCCGATACCGGAAAAAATCGCGCGTGTCTTCCGTCAAAATTTTGCGTACTTGCTGCTGCATGGCCAGCCACATCAGGGAAGCATCTGCGAAGTCCATCAGCGTTTTTTTGGGTTCGTTGTATGTCCGCATCCAGGTCATCATTTGGGGCAATTCGGACACCTCAAAAGCAGATACATCGCAAGCCCCTTGCGCTAACCATGAAAGCAAGCCCAAATGGTTGTGTGGCGACAAGATATAGCTAGCCTCGGTTACGCAAGGCCATGTGGTCAGCAAGCTCACGCCTTGGCTGTAGCAACGCTCCAGTTTGACCACATTGCTTCTATGACACACATCATCATCGTCAAACAGCGCCACCATCACGCTGGCATCCAGTAAAACGCGACTCATAAAGATTGATCACTTGCGGGCAGTGGGCGTTTGTACTTGCGGACAACTGCTTGCCTGGCCAACTCTTTGCTACGCGTTGACTTGTCTGTCTGCGGCATGCCGCTTTGCGGCGATATGCCGTAGTCACCACGTATCTGCATAAGTAATGCAACCGGGTCTTTGGGTGCCAGGGCTTGCCTGAGCAATTCTTGTACGTACTTGGACTTGGTCGTGTTCAGCCGAGCCACCTCATGCGCAAGCCGTTGTTCAATTTCGGGTGGAATGCGAATAGACAAAGCGGCAGTCATAGCCAGGGCTCCAGATTGAAAAAATAAATTGTATGACAAAACACAAATTACACATCAATCTGCAACTGCCTGTCTTATCTGCTCCAGCACATCCTTCGCACTCGCCACAATCGGCGTGCCCGGCCCGTAAATGCCCTTCACGCCCGCCTCGTACAAAAACCCATAGTCCTGCCGTGGAATCACGCCGCCGACAAACACGATGATGTCGTCGGCTCCCTGCTTTTTCAGCTCCTCGATGATGGCAGGCACCAGCGTTTTGTGGCCTGCGGCCAAGGTGGACACACCCACCGCATGCACGTCGTTTTCAATCGCCTGGCGGGCGCATTCGGCGGGGGTTTGGAAAAGCGGGCCTATGTCCACGTCGTAGCCCAAGTCGGCAAACGCGGTGGCCACCACTTTGGCCCCCCGGTCGTGGCCGTCCTGGCCCAGTTTTGAAATCATCACGCGGGGGCGGCGGCCCTCTTTTTCTGCGAAATCAGAAATCTCTTTTTGCAAGGCTTCCCAGCCCTGAGCACTGTCGTAGGCAGCGGCGTAAACACCCGTGACCTTCTGCGTGTCGGCGCGGTGGCGGCCGAAGGCTTGTTCGAGCGCTTCGCTTACCTCGCCCACGGTGGCGCGGGCGCGCATGGCTTGTATGGAGGCCTCCAGCAGGTTTCCTTGTATTGCACCAGATGCTATTGAAATAATAGCTGCTCGAGCAGAATCTACAAGGGCTGGATCGCGTTTTTGCTTGATTTCTGCCAACCGGACGATCTGCGCATCCCGCACCGCCACGTTGTCAATATCACGCGCTTCAATCGGGTCTTCCTCTGCCAGCTTGTATTTGTTCACGCCCACAATCACATCGCGGCCCGAATCAATGCGCGCCTGCTTTTGCGCCGCCGCTGCCTCAATTTTCAGCTTGGCCCAGCCGCTGTCCACCGCTTTCACCATGCCGCCCATAGCTTCTACTTCTTCAATGATTTTCCACGCGGCGTCCGCCATGTCCTGCGTGAGCTTTTCCATCATGTAGCTACCGGCCCAGGGGTCGACCACGCTGGTGATATGCGTTTCTTCCTGGATGATGAGCTGCGTGTTGCGCGCAATGCGCGATGAAAATTCAGTAGGCAGTGCAATCGCCTCGTCAAACGAATTGGTATGCAGACTTTGCGTGCCACCAAACACTGCCGCCATGGCCTCAATGGTGGTGCGCACGATGTTGTTGTAGGGGTCTTGTTCGGTCAGGCTCCAGCCGCTGGTCTGGCAATGCGTGCGCAACATGAGCGACTTGGGGCTTTTGGCATCGAAGCCTTTCATGATGCGACACCACAGCAGGCGAGCGGCGCGCATCTTGGCCACTTCCAGGTAGAAGTTCATGCCAATCGCCCAGAAAAAGCTCAAGCGCCCAGCGAATTCATCGACGTCCATGCCTTTGGCAACCGCCGTCTTCACATACTCTTTGCCATCGGCCAGGGTAAAGGCCAGCTCCAGCGCCTGGTTCGCACCCGCCTCTTGCATGTGGTAGCCGCTAATCGAAATCGAGTTGAACTTCGGCATGTGCCTGGCCGTGTATTCAATGATGTCGCCCACGATGCGCATGCTTTGCTCGGGCGGGTAAATGTAGGTGTTGCGCACCATGAACTCTTTGAGAATGTCGTTCTGTATCGTGCCGCTCAAGCTGGCTTGGCCCACGCCCTGCTCTTCTGCAGCCACGATGTAGCCTGCCAGCACCGGCAGCACCGCGCCGTTCATGGTCATGCTCACGCTCACCTTGTCCAGCGGTATCTGGTCAAACAAAATCTTCATGTCCTCCACGCTGTCTATGGCCACGCCTGCCTTGCCCACATCACCCGTCACACGCGGGTGGTCCGAGTCGTAGCCACGATGCGTGGCCAGGTCAAACGCCACGCTCACGCCCTGCCCGCCGGCGGCTAGGGCCTTGCGGTAAAACGCATTGGATTCTTCAGCCGTAGAAAACCCCGCGTACTGCCGCACGGTCCAGGGCCGCACCGCATACATGGTGGCCTGCGGACCGCGCAGATAGGGCTCAAAGCCTGGCAGTGTGTCGGTATACGGCAGGTCTTTGACGTCTTGTGCCGTGTACAGCGGTTTGATGGTGATGCCGTCGGGCGTGTGCCAATTCAGCGCATCTACATTGCCACCGGGGGCTGATTTAGCGGCAGCACGCAGCCACGCGGCGTGGCTGACCGGGTCAAACGTCGGCCAGTCGGCCAGGGTGGCGTTTTGAAATTCTGCGGGCTGGGCGAGCTTGGAGGGGTCAGTCATGCGGCCGATTCTAGCCAGATTTACAAACGTAATTATGAATTCAGAATTCAGTTTCGCGTAAACTGGCACCAACACCGTTCGCCCTGAGGTATCGAAGGGCTCACACAAACCTCAGATTCAATGAACGCCCCCGTCCCCCACAACCACTTGAAACCAAGACCCCTATACGAAGAGGTAGCGGAGCTCCTGCGCCAGCGCATCTTCGCGGCCACATCGGGCGACCTGGAACCTGGCGCATGGATCGACGAGTTGAAACTGGCCCAGGAATACGGCATCAGCCGCACCCCCCTGCGCGAGGCGCTCAAGGTGCTGGCCACCGAAGGCTTGGTGACGATGAAAATGCGGCGTGGTGCGTATGTGACCGAAGTCAACGCCAAAGACCTGCGCGACGTATTCCACCTCATGGCCGTGCTGGAAGCCGACGCTGCGGGCACCGTAGCCAGCACCGCGACAGCACAACAAATACAAGAGCTGGAAGTCCTGCATCAGCAGCTAGAGAAGTCGGTCAAAGACCGTGTCAAGTTCTTCCAGCTGAACGAAGCCTTCCACATCAAGCTGCTTCAAATCGCCGACAACAAATGGCGTGACCAAATGGTGGCCGACCTGCGTAAAGTGATGAAGCTCAACCGCGCGCAGTCGTTACTGAAGGCCGGACGGATTGAAGAGTCACTGGCCGAGCATGCTGCCATCATGGCGGCGTTGAAGAAGCGGGATGTTGTGACTGCGGGGGCAGCGATGCGGGCGCATATTGAGAGTGGGCAGGAGGCCGCGGGTTAGCTTTACGGTTCAGGCGATCAAACTTGCAAACTGTCCACCAAGGCCTGGATTTGCAATTTCACGCCGTACAAGTCATTGCATATGGTTGTCCAAACAATTTCCAGGTCTACCGAAAAATATGCATGCGAAACACGATTGCGCATCGCCACCATGACCAACCACGGAACTTCAGGGTGTTGATCGACCAGCAGAGGGTCGGCCCTTTTGATGTTGTTGGCGGCTTCACCCAATACTTCGATATTCCGAATCACAGCATCTTGCAATTACTCATCTTGCAAAAACGCGGCTTGATCCATGCCCCGCGTGTAGCGCTCGATACGAGCCACCGCTTGAAACATGTGCTGAAGGTAGTCGTTGACCTCATACCGGCACAGCCTCTGCCAGCACAATTCCTCGGAACTTCTCTGGCAGCGCCCTGGGTGTCAACACATCAACCGTGACGCCCAAAAGTCGCTCCAACGCGACCTGAATGCTGGCCACATCCATCAGGCTGGTGTCCGTACCTGGGTCAATCAAAATGTCAAGGTCACTTTGCTCCGTGTCTTCGCCACGAACCACAGACCCAAACACCCGCGCGTTGCTTGCGCGATGGCTTGCCACGATGTGGCGTATGGCAGCGCGATGGATGTGCAAGGCAACGGATGGTTTCATGATGATTCCTTGGATATTTTCATTTTATCGAGCGAGCCCACCGGAGCCGAACCGGCCGAACTGCAGGCCCTACACAAAGAGCTGGAAAAAGCGCCCAAGCCTGGCAAGGCAGGAAAGGTCAACACCACCCAGTTCTTCGCCATCAACGAGCAATTCCACATGCGCCTGCTGGCCGTTGCCAACAACCGCTGGCGCGACCAGATGGTGGCTGACCTGCGCAAGGTCATGAAGCTCAACCGCCACAACTCCCTGCTCAAAACCGGCCGCATTGAAGAGTCATCGGCCGAGCATCAGGCCATCATGGTGGCGCTGCTGGCGCGGGATGCGGAGTGCACGCAGCAAAGGATGCGGGAGCATTTTGCTAACGGGTTGGAGGCGGCGGGGTAAGGCCTGCTTTCCATCAAAGTTGTTTTGCGCAGCGACGCCAGTTGTATTGCCAAAATATCATGTGTTATTTACGGCAAGTTGTGGACTTCGGCGAACGACCCTGCATTTCCTATATCTTGACACCAGATCAGCGCCAGGGGTTGGCGCGTCAAGTTTTGGTGTGGTGGATCACTTTAAACACAACCAAGAACTATTGCAACACTTCACGTTATGTCCAGTGTAAGTCATACTTGGCACAAGCCAACGCAATTTGCAATTGGGGCGAGCGGCTTTTTTACGGTTCAATGACATATGACTAAACCAACATTTATTGCTTACGCCAGCGGAATCTCTATGGTTCAAGAAGCGGTAGATAACGCGATGGTGCGGCTTCGCGAAACGGCCTCAGCGCTGGTTTCACCCATTAGTTGGGAAGAGCTCGATATCCCAGGAAAGTTTATCGCCAGTGAAGTTTTGACAAGTATCGATTCGTCAGCATTCTTGGTCGCCGACATTTCGCGATATAACTTCAATGTCGCGTACGAAATTGGCTACGGCATCGGCCGGGGCAAGCGAGTTCTATTGGTTCGCCATGGGTCTGTAGCTCAAGATGAGCTACTGGCCCATGATTTAGGACTTTTTGATACGCTTGGTTGGAAGTCCTATTCCAACGGCACGCAGCTTGCTGATCAAATTAGAAATTTCGATCACACGCGCAATCTTACGCTGGATGAGAAGATCAATACCCAGTCACCTATATATATCGTTCAACCGAAGCGAAAATCTGACTACGATGGCTACATCGTCTCCGCCATTAAAAAAGCCCCATTGAAATTTCGTAGTTTCGACCCAACAGAATCACCGAGACTTTCGGCTCGTGACGCCATATCAAATGTTGCTCAGTCCATGGGTGTTGTTTTGCACTTCTTGTCGACAGAGCACGCCGACGCAAGAGTTCACAACTTACGCACCGCCTTCGTTGCAGGGCTGGCAGATGGAATGTCTAAGGCCAAGGTGTTTATCCAAACGGGTCAAACACCAGTTCCAATTGATTACCGTGATTTTGTCTGGTATTGCGAAGTGCAGCGGGATTTCCAAGCCGCAGTCGCCTCAGTTTCAGAAAAGGTTTTCGAGCGTTTTCAAGAGGCGACTCCAACATCTGCAAACGGCGCGTCAAAGTCAAGGCTTGAACAAGTCGACTTGGGGGCCTCAGCAGCAGAAAATGAGATGACTGCTCTTGAGGAATACTACGTTGAGATACCAGCATTTAGGCGGGCTCAACGACGTGAGGTCAGGTTGGTAACGGGACGCAAAGGTTCAGGAAAGACTGCAATCTTTTTTCGTCTACGAGACACGATGCGCGCAAAAAGAAGTAACGTAGTTCTTGACCTCAAACCCGATGGTTATCAACTTCTGAAGCTAAAGGACAGTGTTGTCCGCATGATGTCTGGTGGTACGGTCGAGCACACCATCACGGCCCTGTGGGAATATATCCTTTGGATTGAAATCTGCTACAAGCTTTTAGAAAAGGATCGGGATGCGCACATCAGGGATGCCCGACTTTATGAACCGTATCACAGATTGAAGGCCGCGTACATCAATGATGATTATTCTAAAGAAGGAGACTTTGCGGAAAGGCTGAAAAGCTTATTGCGTGATTTAACCCAAGATCTGGAAGCAAAATTTGTAGACGTTACAGAACTTGAGTTAACTGGCCCTGAGATAACGGAATTAATTTACAAGCACGATTTCCACAAACTGAAAGCGGGCGTGAAGGAATACCTTAGGTTCAAGGAAGAGTTATGGTTGCTGTTTGATAATCTTGACAAAGGGTGGACCTCCCAAGGGGTCAATGCAAGCGATTTGGTAATCGTTCGTTCCCTTTTGGAGGCAACGCGTAAGATCGAACGCGAATTGAATCGCAATGAAACTGTTGCCCACACCGTAGTTTTCTTGCGAAACGACATCTTCGAAAATTTGGTTGATACGACTTCAGATCGCGGAAAGGAAACGCGGGTAAACGTTGACTGGGATGATTCAGAATTACTGCGAGAAATGGTTTTTCGAAGAATTGTACGTAGTGATGCATTTGGAAAAGATGAGGATTTCAGACAAGTTTGGAACTCGATTTGTGTACCGTTAGTCGATGGAGAAGATTCGTCCCAATATCTAATTGATAGATCTCTGATGAGGCCCCGAAGTTTGTTGGACCTGATTGGGCACTGTCGTGGATATGCCGTGAGCCTCGGTCACGATCGCATTCAACAAGAAGATATTCAAAAGGGCATGGCAGCGTTTTCTGATGATCTGTTATCGGAAATAAATCTGGAGATTCGTGATGTCTACCCTAATTCGGGGGATTTGTTGTATGCGTTCTTAGGTAATCCAGCAAAACTGGGACGCAGTGAGCTTGAAAGTCGCCTCTCGATTAATGGCGCACCAAGTGACGCGATCAATAGTCTTACGGAAATGCTGTTTTGGTTCGGATTTCTCGGATTTGTCTGGACCAATGGTGAGCCGCGGTTTGTATATTCGTTTCACTACAACATGAAAGTAATGCAAGGTGCTCACGATCAGTTGGTTCGAAACGGCATCACTTATGTAATTAACCCAGCTTTCATTCCAGCACTGGGTCTTACTTGAGAATTGCGCAGCCTCTCCAGCGCAGTTCTACCAACAGCTAGACCCGATTTTTCTTCACCCATGAAAGCATTCCCCGCATTTGTCCTGGAGACTCCTCTACTAACCAGCCAGAGGAAGCCACATGACATCACATGTTTCATCCGTTCCGAAATCGACCCTTTTAAGAGAGACCAGTTCACCGCCTATTCTGAAAACCGGGTATGAGCCTCAGGATGGGACTCTGTCCCGGTCGACGCAGCCTCCCAGGCTGCATGCGGGCGCAGATTAAAAGTGGGCAAGCGGAAGGGGAGTAGCTTTTAATGTTTATGGACGCTACTTATTTCATAGCTGCTCGCGCAAGTTTTGCTTGGGGTGCAGCCTACCTTTAACGTGCAACAACAAGGTCTTTCGGCGATTGACACAACAGCTGGGGATAAGCGAAGAAATCTCTATCAGCCGTCCACAGCGTGGTGATGCCATGTTCCAGACAAATCGCAGCAATCCGGGCGTCGTGAAATTGCGCACCGACGGTTTGAGCAGATTCAGCCAACTGACGCAGCACAGCCAAATGCCTGTCGGTTGGCATCAAAAACCGAGCCCCAGGTTGAGCCAGCAGCGCATCTAGCTGCGCAAAAGCTGTTGCCCGCGGCGTGGGTTGTTTGAAAATCTTGGGGTTGGTGACCACCGCTAGAAACTCGTGCACACAAAC
>JAYUXO010000098.1:0-1933 GCA_043753505.1 Comamonadaceae bacterium | reverse complement strand
AATTCGCCTTCCCATTGGGTGCGCAGCTCGGGCGTGTTCAAGACCATGGCGACCACGGTGGCACCGTGGATTTGGGGGTTGCTGTAGTTGGTGCGGATAACCAGTTTCAGCTGGCTGAGCACGCGATCGGCTTCTTCTTTACTCTGGCACAGAACAGACAGCGCGCCTACCCGCTCGCCGTACAGGCTAAAACTTTTGCTAAACGAGGTGGAGACGAAAAAGTCCAGGCCTGCGGCGACAAACTTGCCAATCACCGCGCCGTCTTCAGCGATGCCGTGGCCAAAGCCCTGATAGGCCATGTCCAGAAAGGGGGTGAGCTGGCGGGTTTTTACAGCAGCGACCACCTGGTCCCACTGGGCGGCGGTGATGTCGTAGCCGGTGGGGTTGTGGCAGCAGGCGTGCAGCACGACGATGGTGCCGGCGGGGGCTGCATTTAGCGCGGCCAGCATGCCGTCAAAGTTGACGCTGCGCGTCGCGGAGTCGTAGTAGGGGTAGCTTTCCACCACAAAGCCCGCTTGCGTGAACAGCCCGCGATGGTTTTCCCAACTCGGGTCGCTAATTAAGACCTTTGCATCCGGGTTGAGCTTCTTCAAGAAGTCGGCACCAATTTTGAGTCCTCCCGTGCCGCCAATGCCTTGGGCAGTGGCGATGCGGCCCGATGTCACGGGTTCGCTGCCGGCACCAAACACCAGTGACTTGACGGCTGCGTCGTACGCGGCAATGCCGTCGATGGGCAAATAGCCGCGCGGCCTGGGCGATTCGATCATGATTTTTTCAGCGGCTTGCACGCACTGCAGCAGCGGCAGCTTGCCGCTGTCGTCAAAGTACACGCCCACGCCCAGGTTGACTTTGTTGGGGTTGGCATCGGCATTGAACTGCTCGTTCAAACCCAGAATCGGGTCACGGGGGGCCATTTCTACGGCGGAAAACAGGCTCATACAAAGTCCTTGGTGGAGAAAAAACGGGGAGTGCGCTACGCTTATCGGTTGCCCTTAATTTTAAGGTTGTCATGAACCCCGTCACGAGATCGTCCGATGCAAGAAGTAGCTGAAGTCATAACGGAAAAGCAAGAGGGCGTTTTCCTGAGCTACCCGGGGTCTCCTTTCGAGCTGTACCAGCCGTACCCGCCTGCGGGCGACCAGCCCAAAGCCATTGAACAATTGGTGGCGGGTGTCACAGACGGCGAGGTGTTTCAAACGCTGCTGGGCGTGACCGGTTCGGGCAAAACCTTCACCATGGCCAATGTGATTGCGCAGCTCGGGCGACCGGCCATTGTGTTTGCGCCTAACAAAACCTTGGCTGCCCAGCTGTACAGCGAGTTCCGCGAGTTTTTCCCCAAGAACGCGGTGGAGTATTTCGTCAGCTATTACGACTATTACCAGCCTGAGGCTTATGTGCCACAGCGCGATTTGTTCATTGAAAAAGACAGCTCGATCAACGAGCACATTGAACAGATGCGTTTGAGCTGCACCAAAAGCATATTGGAGCGGCGCGATGTGGTGATCGTGGCCACGGTGTCGGCCATCTACGGTATTGGCGAGCCCGAGAGCTACCACCGCATGGTGATGACGGTGCGCACGGGGGACAAAATCAACCAGCGCGACGTGATCACCCAGCTCATTCGCATGCAATACCAGCGCAATGATGCTGATTTCACCCGTGGGAAATTCCGCGTGCGCGGCGACACGATTGACGTGTTTCCGGCGGAGCACAGCGAGCTGGCGGTGCGCATCGAGTTGTTTGACGACGAGATTGAAAGCCTGCAGTTGTTTGACCCGCTCACGGGCCGCATTCGCCAGAAGATTCCACGCTTCACGGTCTACCCGCGCAGCCATTACGTCACGCCGCGCGACAAGGTTTTAACGGCGGTGGAAACCATCAAAGTCGAGCTGGACTGGCGCTTGAAGCAACTGGTCGCAGATGGCAAATTGGT
>JAYUXO010000097.1:0-4963 GCA_043753505.1 Comamonadaceae bacterium | reverse complement strand
AGACCAGGTAAATACTGCTCAAGCAGCTATCAAATTTATAGTATTTTTTTAATGTAATGCCGTTTACATCCGACGATCTGACCACTCTTTGGCTGACCCTCCGGCTGGCCTTGCTGACCACCTTGCTGCTGTTGGTGCTCAGCACACCTCTAGCCTGGTGGCTGGCGCGCACGCGCTCACGTTGGGGCGCCGTAGTGGGAGCGGTGGTGTCCATGCCGCTGGTGCTGCCGCCCACGGTGTTGGGGTTTTATCTGCTGGTGGCGTTGGGGCCCAACGGGCCCGGGGGGCAGGTCACGCAGGCCCTGGGCCTGGGCTTGCTGCCCTTCACATTTGCCGGTTTGGTGGTTGGCTCCATGATTTATTCACTGCCCTTTGCAGTGCAACCACTGCAAAACGCCTTTGCAGCAATGGGCCAGCGCCCGATGGACGTGGCCGCCACCCTGCGCGCCCGGCCACTGGACGCTTTTTTTACGGTGGCCATACCGCTGGCTCGACCCGGCTTCATCACCGCGGCCATCATGACCTTTGCGCATACGGTGGGTGAGTTTGGCGTGGTGCTGATGATTGGCGGCAACATTCCCGGGAGCACCCGGCTGGTGTCCATGCAAATTTACGGCCATGTGGAGGCGCTGGAATACACACAGGCCCACTGGCTATCAGCCAGCATGGTGGTGTTTTCGTTTGTGGTGCTGCTGGCGCTGGCCTTGGTCAATCGCAGCAGCGTAGCCCAGCGGGTACTGCGGTGAACGACAACACGATTGCGCTCACGCTGCAACGTCCCGATTTCACCTTGCAGGTCAACTTGCAGCTGCCCGCGCGGGGTATCACGGTTTTATTCGGCCCCTCGGGCTGCGGCAAAACCAGTTTGCTGCGCTGCATGGCCGGGTTGGAACGCGGACAACAGGCGTTGATACGGGTTGCAAACCAGGTGTGGCAAGACGACAGCCACAATACCTTCCTGCCCACTTGGCAGCGCCCGCTGGGCTATGTGTTTCAGGAAGCCAGCCTGTTTGACCATCTGGATGTGCAGCGCAATCTGGAATATGGCTTGAGGCGTGAGCGAAAGACGCTTCGCATTTCGCTGGCTGAGTCCATTGAACTGTTGGGAATCGGCCACCTGCTCAAGCGCCGCAGCCATGAGCTGTCCGGTGGCGAGCGCCAGCGTGTGGCCATTGCCCGCGCGCTGGCCAGCCAACCGGAATTACTGCTGCTGGACGAACCTCTGGCGGCCCTGGATGCGGCTCGCCGCCAGGACATATTGCCCTGGCTTCAGCGTCTGCGCGACGAATTGCACATTCCGATGATTTACGTCACGCACAATGCAGACGAGCTGGTCCGCCTGGCGGACACCCTTGTGGTGCTGAACGCAGGTCAGGTGGTAGCCCATGGCCCCGTGACGCAGACGCTGGCGCAACTCCATCCGCCACTTCTCACAGGGGACGACACCGCAACCCTTATTGAAGGCACAGTGTGTGAACACGACACCCGCTGGAGCCTGTGCGCGGTGGCGCTGGATGGCGACGCCGCATCACCCCGGATATGGCTGCCCTGGTCGGCGACCCTGGCCGTGGGCCAGCGGGTGCGCCTGCGCCTGCTGGCACGCGATGTCAGTGTGTTGATTGGCGCACCGACCAGCCACACCAGCAGCATTCAAAACGTATTGCCGTGTGTGGTGGACGCGATCAACACCGACTCGCACCCCGCCCAGGCACTGGTGCGACTGCGTTATGCAAATCACTACCTGTTGGCGCGCGTGACGCAGCGGGCGGTTCACACATTGCCTATCGAGGTGGGCCAAACGGTCTGGGCGCAAGTGAAATCGGTTGCACTGGTAGCCTGAGCGGCGACCCTATCTAGGTAGATAGGTACCTGCCTACCTAGATAGGTACTTGGACCCCAGATTACGTGCAGGCAAGCCTAGACTGCTCGCGTGCCAACCATCACCTTACTCCACCAGGCCCAGCGCCACAGCTTTTGCTACCGCTTGCAAGCGGGTGGCAACGCCCAGTTTGCGCATCACATTCTTGATGTGAAAAGCCACGGTGGGCTCGGCGATGCGCAGCAAGTCCGATATCACCGAGTTACTTTTTCCTTGCATCACCAAGCCCAAACACGCGTGTTCACGTGCCGTGAGTTGCGGGGTCTGCGCTGTCAACAACGCGGGGACGATCAACCTGGAGGCCGCCACATGCGCACAGGCCGCCAGCACCGTTGCGGCTTCCACCAATTCCTGCTGTTCACCCGGTGCCTGATCGATTGGCCGGTCACGCGCCAGGCTGATCATGCTTTTGGTTGCGTCGGTCCCGTGTACACCCACGCTCATGCCGTGCGAAAGGCCAAAACTGCGGGCCTCCTCCAGCAGTTGCGTCGATTGCCCACGGTACATGGCGTCTTGCCAGATAAGCGGCGTGGTGTGATGCTGGCAATAGGCAATGGTGGGATCGACTGCGATATAGCCCTGTTCGGCATATCGCCGCTGCCAACTTGGCGGGTATCCGCTGGCAACGTGCTGAACCGGTTTCAATGCAGGTTTACGCACCTCCACACCCAGCAAAAAGTGCTCACAACCCAACTGCCGCACCGCGTGGCCCATGCGCACAACCAGCTCGTCGGCAGTATTGGCAATTGCCACCAAATAAATCGAGCGGGTCAGGTCATGGGTCAAAGTGGTCATCACGTCAACTCCTGCATCACATCAAAAAGGGTCTCTTCTCACCATGAATAATTATTTTGCAACGTCATTTGCACAGCCAGCATACGTGTATACCAGGGACTACTACATACGCATTACCGAGCGAAAGTTGTCTGCCGTTCAGCTGCTGCATGCCTGCAGCGCCCGCGATGACGCTGTGCTCATGCCGCCCTGCACACTGGCGAGTCACGACAACGGCTTGAGGGGTGGCTACACCGAATGGGTAGGGCAACACGGCTCCGTTCAGCTGTCGTTGGCCTGGGACTGGGTTATTCATAACGATGGCTACATCAGCGCCCTGCCTGGAGTGTCTCCACGCACTAATGTGCTGGTCGTGAGCCCCGGCGGATATGACCCATCACCTGAGGAATCCACTCGGGCTTTATGGGCATATATCGAAACGCTTGCCTGGCAAAAACAGGTCATCCAGGCGATTTAGCCCTTTGCCAGGTGCCAAAAAAACGGCGCAACCTATCTACCTAGATAGCTATCCGCGCATGGCTAAGGCCAGTCCAATGAGATCACGTTTTGTCACACATCTTGTCTTCAACGTTATCTCAAAAGGAGTTCCGGGTCATGCAGCACGCCGTCATCAGCGCCCCGCTCGTGGATTTAACAACGCAGGAACAAAGGGGAATGTTTCAGTTGCGTTACCAGGTTTTTCACGACCGTTTGGGCTGGGACGTCAAAACCACCGACGATGGGCAGGAAATTGATGAGTTTGATGCGCTGGATCGGGCGCATTACATCGTGGCCAAGTCCGATGACACGCACGTCGATGCGTGCTGGCGCTTGTTGCCCACGCAGGGCCCCAACATGCTCAGGGACATTTTTCCCGAGCTGTTGCATGGCCAACCAGCTCCCATGGGAAGCGACGTGTGGGAGCTCAGTCGCTTTGCCATCGCCACAGACCGCGTCGCGGCGGGCGAAGACACGGTGAATCACCAGCTGGGATTTGGCGAGTTGTCGGTGGCGTTGATGGCGGAGGCGGCCAAGTTCGCCAGAGCCAACCAGATCAGCCGTTACGTTACGGTGACCACCGCGGCCATCGAACGCATGCTCAAACGTCAGGGCCTGAACATTCACCGCTTGGGCCCGCCGGTGCGCATTGGTCTGGTTTTGACGGTAGCCTGCTTCATTGAAGTGGACTCCATGACTCTGGGTGCAGTCGGTTACAACGATTGAGATGCCATGGGCACCGTACTGCAACTGAGCACCTTACAACCGTCAGGTAATGCGCACCCGCAGCGCATCCGGCGGTTGCAAGGCGTCGATCAGCGGTTACTCGCCAACGGTTCCCTAGCACGCCAACGAGCCGCCACCAACTTTCCGCTGTATCACCGCCCGGGTGTGATTGCGGTGGTGACGACTGACTGGGATGCCTGTGAAAGCCTGCTGTCGCAGTGCTACGGTCATTGCCCGTTGCGGGTGTTTCACAGCGCTGATTCATTTTTAAACTGCCTGCAACAAGAGCCGCCTATCCTGGACCACGACCATTGGCTGCACCGGCAGTTGTTGGGTTCTGCGCCCGGGCAGAAGGCATTGATTCCAGGCATCCTGGATTACTGGGCCACACAGCCTGAGCGGCTGAATCTGACGCGCGCCTGTGTTGTGGATGACCTGATGGCAGGCCATGACGGCCTGGACATTCTGGGTGAACTGATTGGCTGGCGAGGCTTGCGGATTTTGTTGACTGGCGATACCACCACGGAAGAACTGAGCAGCGCGGTGGAGATGGGTATGGTGGATCGAGTGGTTGCCAAAACGACCGATTCGTCTATCGACCAACTGGCCACTATTTTGTCTACACAACTGTCAAAACCCAGCACTCGCACGCAGCAGCTGTGGGCCAGTTCACTCAGTGCCGCTCATATGGAAGCTTTGCAGTCACCCGCCATTGCCAATGTGCTGCTGGGTCTGGCGCAATCGCGCTGGGTCGAGTGGGCCTGTATTGGTGAGCCATTTGGTATCTTGGGTCTTGACGCCAAAGGTGTTGCGTCGTGGCTGCAACTGCAGCTGGCATCCGAGCGCAACGATGCGGTCTACCAAGCGATTGCGCGTGGTCTGCATCCCGAGGACATAGCATGCGTTGCGCGCGGAGAAGCGATGGTTGATTTGTCAGCACAGACCCCGAACCAACCGTTGTTGACCGCATTTCCGATTGACCGCAAATCGCGCTTGGTCGGCGCATGGCGACCCCTTAAAAAAGCCAACAGCCCTACATGGCCGCTGTCGACGCCCTTCCTGACATCCGGGCGCACAGCGTATGAA
>JAYUXO010000096.1:0-4971 GCA_043753505.1 Comamonadaceae bacterium | reverse complement strand
GATGATGTGGCTGGCGCCAGCCTACATCCTGCCGCTTTTCAACAAATTCACACCGCTGGACGATGCGAGCCTGAAAGAGCGCGTCGCTTCATTGATGGCCCGCGCAGGCTTTACTGCCAAGGGCTTTTTTGTGATGGATGGCAGCAAGCGATCCGCCCATTCCAACGCATTTTTCACCGGTTTTGGCAGCAACAAACGTGTGGTGTTTTTTGACACGCTACTGGCCAAGCTCAGCCACGAAGAAATGGAAGCCGTGCTGGCCCATGAGTTAGGGCATTTCAAGCACAAGCACATCATCAAACGCATGGTCACCAGCTTTGTCATGACGCTGCTGGGCTTTGCCTTGTTGGGCTGGTTGTCAGCGCAGACCTGGTTTTATGTCGGCCTGGGGGTGCAGCCAAGTCTGTTGGCCCCCAACCACGCGCTGGCCCTGCTGCTGTTCATGCTGACCATACCGGTTTTCACCGTGTTCATGTCGCCCATTTCAGCCCAGTTTTCCCGCCGTGATGAGTTTCAGGCCGATGCGTATGCCGTGGCGCAAACCGGCACGCAGCACTTGGGCCGTGCCTTGCTAAAGCTGTACCAGGACAACGCCTCCACACTCACCCCTGACCCGTTGTTCGTCAAGTTTTATTACTCCCACCCCAGTGCGGCCGAGCGGTTGGCGCGTATGAACATGAGGCTGCCTACATGAGCGATTTCAAGCCAAAAGACTGGTCAGCCCTGACAAGACGCGCTCAAGCAGCTACAGAAATAGTAGCAAAATTAGCGCTGTTGGACGGTTGGAAACTAACCGGTGACGGCGCTCAAGTGGCGATTGAGAAAACCTTCCACTTTGCCAACTACTTTGAGACCATTGCTTTCGTGAACGCAGTCGCCTTCATCGCCCACGCACAAGACCACCACCCTGACCTGTCGGTGCACTACAACCGCTGCGTGGTGCGGCTGAACACGCACGATGTCGGCGGCCTTTCCAGCACCGACTTCGATTGCGCCACGCAGATCGATGCGTTGCTGGGAGCGCATGCTGATGCCTTGAAGGCATCAGCATGACACTTTGAGCACCTCCCAACCTGGTTTGGTGGTGGCCACGCATGGTCGCCACGTGGTGGTCGAGTCACCCGATGGTGTGCGTCGCATATGCCACCCGCGTGGCAAGAAGAGCCTGGCGGTGGTGGGCGATCAAGTGCTCTGGCTGGCTTCGCAAGACGAAGGCACCATCGAAAAAGTGCTGACCCAACGCAACCTGCTGTATCGACAAGACGAGATTCGCACCAAACAATTTGCTGCCAACCTGGATCAGGTGCTTGTGCTGATTGCGGCCAAGCCGGAGTTTTCTGAAAGCCAACTGGCCCGGGCGCTGATTGCCTGCGAGGCGGCTGGCATTCAGGCGCTGGTGGCGCTGAACAAAAAAGACCTGGGCGATTTGTTTGAGCGCGCCTGGGCACGGCTGGCCCCGTATCGGGATATGGGCTACACCGTGCTGCCACTGGCCCTGAAAGACAGCAGCGACCCCGACAATGGCGCACTGTTTCAATTACTCCACGGCAAAACGACGCTGGTGCTGGGTCCGTCTGGTTCTGGCAAAAGCACGCTCATCAACACGCTGATTCCCGGTGCACTGGTGCAAACCAACGAGATTTCACAAGCGCTGAATTCAGGCAAACACACCACCACCAGTACCACCTGGTACTGGGTCGATACCGCCCGATCGACTGCCATCATCGACTCGCCCGGCTTCCAGGAATTTGGCCTGCACCACGTGGAGCCCATGCAGCTGGCCCAGCTGATGCCCGACATCAAAGCCCAGGCGCAAGACTGCAAGTTTTACAACTGCACCCACTTGCACGAGCCGGGTTGCGGCGTGCTGGCCAACCTGCAGTTAGATGCAAAATCAGCCAGCAGCCCTTTTAAAATAAGCTCAAGCCGCTATAGAATTTATAGCGAATTGTTTGAGCAGCTGTCTCAGCCGCAACGCTACTGATTGCTCCGTCGTCACGGGCCGCGCTGGCAAGTGGAATTCCACTGCACTGCGGCGACTGCAACGGCCTTTGCGGCTCAACCCAGCAGCCGCGCCAGCGTCAGCAGTGCCAGCAGCACCATCCACAACACCACAGAGCGCCACACCAGCCCGACGATGCTGCGCAAATGCGCCACCTCGGGCTCTCGACCAGGTGTTGTAGGCGGTAGGCCGTTGGCGGTTGACGCCGCATTGCCAGGCGCATAACCGGGCAACGAGGCATCGGCCTGAAAGCCCTGCGAACTGTCTGGCGAAAACGCAGTCCGCAATGCCTGCCCACCCAGCCGCATGTTCACCGCACCAGAAGTAGCCGCCAGGATCACGCCATCGTTGTCGCCGGGAAAGCGCTGTGCGTAATTGCGCCAGCAGTCAATCGCCTCTTCAAAACTACCCACCACCGCAAACGCCACCGCCGTGGTGCGCGCAGGCAACCAGTCGATCACTTGCCAGGCGGCTTCTGCGGCTTGCTGAACTGCCGGGCTGACCAGACCGTCGTCAGTTACCGACTGGTCCGGTGCCTGCGAATCCAGCGGCGTCATCTGGCTTTCTGGCAGCTTGGTGCCGCCATGCACAGCTTGTTCACCATGCCAATACCGCGCCACAAACTCACTCAAACGAAAAAAGATCGCACCAGCAGGCCCAAAACCAAACGCTGCCAGCACTGAAAACCACAGCAACACACCAAACACGTGTCGGTGCGCTTCCAGCACCGAATACTCCACCACATGGCGCACGATTTCACTGCTGGGCAACTGGCTGGCATCGACCCGCTGCCATCGAGCCAGCAACTGGCGGGCAGTGGCTTCGTCGCCCGCTTCCAGCGCGTCGCGAATGGTGGTGAAGTGGTGACTGAACTGGCGAAACCCCAGGGTCAGGTACAGCACGCCCACGCTGAACACAACCGCCGCAGGCCAGCCCACCCAAAGGGCCAGCAGCCAGTACACCCCCCACACGCCCAGTGTCGGCAACACCACCGCCAGCGCCCACGCGATCCAGCCGTGCTGCCGTTTGCCCGCATCAAAATTGCGGCTGGCCCAGCGCACCCAGCTGCGCAGCAGGCCGTGCACCACGCTATGACGTGGCAAGGGCCGGACTTGTTCGATCAGCAGCGCAAAGAGAATCGCAAAAAAACTCATGGCGGTGATGATAGCCCGCAGCTTGCGCATGGCTGATGTCTGATATCTGATATCAGGCTGCCAGAAAGCGGTAAAAGTTACGCAACATGCCGGCCGTGGCACCCCAAATAAAGCGCTCCGTGGTCGAGTCATAAAACGGGATGGAAAACCATTCGCGCCGCTGACCCTCCCACTCAAATACATGGCGGTGGTGGTGCGCTGGATTCATTAAAAATACCAGTGGCACTTCAAACGCATCGGCCACTTCATTCGGGTTCAGGCTCAGTACAAAGCCTGGTTGCACCAGCGCCACCACAGGGGTCACCACAAACGACGTGCCTGTGGTGTAGGTGGGCAGGTGGCCCAGTATCTGGATGAACGACGCGTCGAGCCCCACTTCCTCCTGCGCTTCCCGCAAGGCGGTGTGCGACAGGTCGCGGTCATCGGCATCGACTCTGCCGCCCGGAAAGGCAATCTGCCCGGAATGCGTGGCCAGTTGCGTGCTGCGTTCGGTGAGCAGCACCATGGGCTGGTCACGCAACACGATGGCGATCAATACCGCCGCATCGGCCATGGGTCGATCTGAAAACTTGTGCTCCAGTGACACCTCAGGTACCCATACCGGCGGTGCCTCGAATCGCTGGCGCAGGGCTTGCGGCTCGAGCTGCGCTGCAGACACCGCTGGCAGATGCCGGTCAACACCCACCACAGGCACCTGGCGGGGGTCAAACGGAGGCAGTTTGCGCGTGGGCGGGGTCGTCATGCTGGCTTGTGTTGGGGGCAAGCAGAACCATAAAAAAACCGCCACCAGCGCGGGGCAGGTGGCGGTTTTTGCTATTTAAACAGGCCGGTTATTTAGGCCGCTGTTTTGGCAGACAGCGCCGCTGCTGCTTTGGCAGCTTTGTCTGCTGCCGTGAGCTTTTGTGGCAGCTTTTCTTTAATACGAGCCGACTTGCCACTGCGGTCACGCAGGTAATACAGCTTGGCGCGGCGCACGTCGCCACGGCGTTTGACTTCGATGCCGGCGATCAGCGGGCTGTAAGTCTGAAACGTACGCTCCACACCCTCTCCACTAGAGATTTTGCGCACTGTGAAGCCGCTGTTCAGACCGCGGTTGCGCTTGGCAATCACCACGCCTTCGTAGGCCTGCACACGCTTGCGGGTGCCCTCAACAACATTGACGCTGACGATGACGGTGTCGCCGGGTGCGAAGGGAGGAAGGGGTTTGCCCGATTTTTCGGTCAGACGAGCAATTTCTTCGTGCTCGAGGGTTTCGATCAAGTTCATGAGACTCTTTCCGTGACGTGGGATCGTGCCGGGCTACACAAGGGGCCCATTCGTTTGGTGCTGGCTTGGGCCAGCAGCAAGGAGGGCGGCAACAGCAGAGGATCCGAGAAAAGCCAACGATTATATTATTTTTCGTAGCGTGGCTTCGTCAATTGCGGTCAGGTGGCCCGTCTGACGTGCGTTTGCAATCAAATCGGGCCGGTGTTGTGCGGTGACGTGCAGCCTTTGGTCGCGCCGCCAACGCTCGATCTGTGCGTGGTGTCCTGACAGCAACGCTGCAGGAACGCCCTGCCCCTGCCACTGCTCAGGGCGCGAGTAGTGCGGGCAATCCAGCAGGCCATCCAGCGCGGGGTTGAAGCTGTCTTGCTGGTGGCTGCCTTCGTCGTTCAACACGCCGGGTTGCAGGCGGGCCACTGCATCCAGCAGCGCCATGGCGGCCACTTCGCCGCCTGACAACACGAAGTCGCCCAGGCTGATTTGTGCGTCCACAAAGGTGTCAATAAACCGTTGGTCAATGCCTTCGTAGCGGCCACACACCAGCACAGCGCC
>JAYUXO010000095.1:0-1948 GCA_043753505.1 Comamonadaceae bacterium | reverse complement strand
GGGCCAAAGAAGCCGGTATGACCGTGGTCATCGACAAGATCGGCAACGGCTTCATGCGCCGAGCAGGCCGCAACAACGCCCTGCCACCCATCATGACCGGCAGCCACATTGACACCCAGCCCACCGGCGGCAAGTTTGATGGCAACTACGGTGTGCTGGCTGGCATTGAAGTGGTGCGCACGTTGAACGAGCACGGCATTGAAACCGAGGCCCCCATTGAAGTGGCCTTCTGGACCAACGAAGAAGGTTCGCGCTTCGTGCCAGTGATGATGGGCTCGGGCGTTTTTGCCAAAGCCTTCACGCTGGCGCACGCCTACGCTGCCACCGACACCGAAGGTAAAACCGTGGCAAGCGAGTTGGCCCGCATTGGCTACATCGGGCCGCAGGAGCCGGGAGACCACCCCATTGGCGCCTACTTTGAAACCCACATCGAACAAGGCCCCGTGCTGGAAGACAACGACGTCACCATTGGTGTGGTGCAAGGTGTGCTGGGCATTCGCTGGTTTGACTGCACCGTGACAGGCATGGAAGCCCACGCCGGCCCCACGCCCATGGCCCTGCGCAAAGACGCATTGCAAGTGGCCACGCACCTCATGCAAGAGGTGGTGGCCAGCGCCCTGCGCCACAAACCGCATGGCCGCGGCACCGTGGGCATGGTGCAGGTGCATCCCAACAGCCGCAATGTGATTCCCGGCCGCGTCAAGTTCTCCATGGATTTGCGCAACAGCACCGACGCGCTGGTTGACCAGATGGTTGCTGAGGTCAAAGCCTGTGCCGATAGACTCAGCCGCGAGACGGGCTTGGTTATCCACATCGAACAGGTCTCCAGCTACAACGCCATCGCCTTCCACGACCAATGCAAAGACGCCGTGGCCCGAGCCGCCCAAGCCCTGGGCTACTCCAACATGCCCGTGGTCTCCGGTGCCGGCCACGACGCCGTCTACATGGCCAAACTGGCCCCCAGCGGCATGATTTTCATCCCCTGCAAAGACGGCATCAGCCACAACGAAATAGAAGACGCCAAACCCGAGCACATCACGGCGGGCTGCAACGTGTTGCTGCATGCCATGCTGGAGCGGGCGAGGGTGGTTTGATGGGGTGAGTAATGGTTGTTTGCTACTGATTCAATAGCTGCTTGAGCAGTATCTAAAGGGGCTGGCGGCTGTTTTGGCTTAAAAAATCGCTGCAAGTGATAAAAATCGGGTCAGATCGACCGCGAAAGCCTCAAACGGCGGCGGATGAACTGCAGGCAAATGCAGTCCAGGCATTGCTGGGGGGTATTTGCCTCAGATTTGAGGATGGATTGACGCTGCTAATTCAGTAGCTGCTTGAGTAATGAGTCTATGGGCTGGTTGCTGTTGTAGATTTGAGCCTGTAGCGCGAAAGAAAATCGGGGTCAGATCCCAATTCAGGACACAGTTAGCCCGAAGAGTCGGGACACAACTACTAATTGGGCTCTGACCCCGATTTTTTGGATTCCGGAGCTTGAAGTTGCTGTGAATCAAAGCTGCTTAAGTCAAATTCGAATGTTGCAAAGTTCGAGGAGGGAACACCCGGCTAGGCCTGAGGTTACTGGGTTGGTAGGATGCCGCATGACCGAAGAGGAAGGGCGAGAATTAGCAACGATTCCAAAGTGGGGTGAGCCGCGCGAGCAATGGGCTCAAGAACGGCCAAACACCTTGACGAATGCTTTCGGGTTGACCGATGAGAACGGCCAAACGCTTCCTGGTTTTTTGGCTGAGTTGGAAGTTTTCACATCACCAAACTTGGGTTCAGTGAAGTTTGTTTTTAGCGTTAAGCGCTTTGAACGGGGGCGCACAGAGCGGGTGTATCAGTTGGAGATAAATCATCGGCCAGGACTCAAACCTCTGGATCACGCGTACTCCCATGAACACTATGGGGAGCAGAGATTTAATGCCGATGTGAGTTGGGCCAAGGCAAGTTTTAC
>JAYUXO010000094.1:0-5005 GCA_043753505.1 Comamonadaceae bacterium | reverse complement strand
GATCAGGGTTTGACCACGTCGGCGCCCGCAGGTGGTTTGAACTGAAAGAGAGTCGAAGGCAGGCTGGGGTTGATTTCCAGTTTGCTGAAGGTGAGCATGGAACGCTGGCCGAAGCTGTCCTGAATTTCCAGCGCTGCCAGCATGTCACCGCGCAGGCCGATGCGCACACCGAGCAGCTGGCCGTCTTTGGCTTTGGGCGTGGCTTGCACCCATTGCAGGCCATCCTTGTCAGGTGCTGCCTGCAGGTCAAAATCTTTTTTTAACGCGGCCAGGTTGGGGGCGGAGGCGATGAGCGCGGCTGGCGTGCTGCCCAGTGCGTCAGCTTGTTTGCGCTGTGTGACCTGATTCAGGTCTACGTCGTACAACCACAACGTTTGACCATCGGCCACGATACTTTGCTCAAACGGCTTTTTGTATTGAAAGCTGAAGCGGCTGGGGCGTGAAAAAGCAAACGTTCCGGAAGAGGTTTTGCTGCGAGCGGCCTGCCCGTCTTTGGGCGGAGCGGTCACCACCTGGGTGAAGTCGGCGCGGCCACTCTGCGCGGTCTGGATGAAAGTTTCCAAGCCTTTCAGGCCATCCGCCCTTGCGTATACTGCTGAAGCAGCTATTAAATAAATAGCAAAAAAGTATTTCAACACGGCTTTCATCTTTACTCTCCACGCCCCGGTACCAAAATTTCGCGCTGGCCCCGACCATTCATGGCAGTGACCAGCCCCGCTTTTTCCATCGCCTCCAGCAGGTTGGCTGCTTTGTTGTAGCCAATGCTCAGGTGGCGCTGTACGAGTGAAATGCTGGCCTTTTGGTTCTTGAGCACGATGTCAACGGCCCGGTCGTACATGGCGTCTTTTTCGCCGCCGCCCCCGCTACCTCCGTCGCCGCCGGGTATGTCGCCGTCTTCGCCGTCGATGGCGCCGCCTTCCAGCACGCCGTCGATGTAGTTGGGTTTGCCGCCTTGCTCTTTCAGGTAAGCCACCACGCGGTGCACTTCTTCGTCACTCACAAACGCACCGTGCACGCGAATGGGCAAGCCGGTACCGCTGGGCATGTACAGCATGTCGCCCATGCCCAGCAGGGCTTCGGCACCCATCTGGTCCAGGATGGTGCGGCTGTCAATCTTGCTGCTCACCTGGAAGGCAATGCGGGTGGGAATGTTGGCTTTGATAAGACCGGTGATGACGTCCACGCTGGGCCGCTGGGTAGCCAGAATCAAATGAATGCCAGCCGCGCGGGCTTTTTGCGCAAGCCGCGCAATCAGTTCCTCAATCTTCTTGCCCACCACCATCATCAAGTCAGCCAACTCGTCGATCACGACCACGATGTGCGGCAGACGCTCCAGCGGCTCAGGGCTGTCGGGTGTGAGGCTGAAGGGGTTGTAGATGAACTGTTCTTTGGCCTTGGCTTCGTCAATTTTCGCGTTGAAACCCGCCAGGTTGCGCACGCCCATTTTGCTGAGCAGTTTGTAGCGCCGCTCCATTTCCATCACACACCAGTTCAGGCCATTGGCCGCCTGCTTCATGTCAGTGACCACAGGGGCCAGCAGGTGCGGAATGCCTTCGTAGACGCTCATCTCCAGCATCTTGGGGTCGATCATCAGCAGGCGAACGTCACGGGCCTCAGCTTTGTACAAAAGCGACAGGATCATGGCGTTGATACCCACCGATTTACCGGAGCCCGTGGTGCCCGCCACCAGCACATGCGGCATTTTTGCCAGGTCGGCCACGATGGGGTTGCCAATGATGTCTTTGCCCAAGCCCATGGTGAGCAGCGACTTGGCTTCGTTGTAAACCTGTGACCCCAGAATTTCGCTGAGCTTAATGGTCTGACGCTTGGCGTTAGGCAACTCCAGTGCCATGTAATTTTTGCCGGGAATGGTTTCCACCACGCGGATGGAGACCAGACTGAGGGAGCGCGCCAGGTCTTTGGCCAAGCCCACAATTTGCGAGCCTTTCACGCCAGTTGCAGGTTCAATTTCATATCGCGTGATGACCGGGCCGGGCTGTGCCAGCACCACGCGCACGGTCACACCAAAGTCTTTGAGCTTTTTCTCGATCAGGCGGCTGGTCATCTCCAGCGTTTCGGGCGACACGGTTTCCTGGCGGGTTTGTGCGCCGTCCAGCAAATCAACCTGAGGCAGCTTGCTGTCAGGCAACTCGGTGAACAGGGGTTTTTGCCGCTCCTTGACGACCCGGGCGCTGATGGGCACGTCGATAAACGTGGGTTCAATTTGCAGCGGTAAGGGGTGGGCTTCTTCAATTTCTACACGCTCAACATGCACCACCTCTTCGCGCTCACGTGCCGCGCGCTGACCCACCACCAGGTCTTGCGCCCGCTCACGCTGCTGGCGCTGGGTCTTCCACAACCCTTCAATGCGCGCACCTACCCGCTCTGCCAGCTGGCTCCACGAAAAGCCAAACACCCAGGCGCTGCTGGCCACCACCAGCACCAGAAAAATAAGGCCCGAACCCATGAACCCCAGCCACTTCACGCCCAGTTGACCCATCCAGAAGCCCAAAGCACCCCCCGCATGACCGGGCAGCAAGGATTCAAACCGATGCAGGCGAGACCACTCCAGGCCGCTGCTGGCCATCAGCAACACCGCCAGGCCGAGCACAAAGGCCAATGTCGAGCGGCGGCCTGCCGTACCGGCTGAACTTTGTGGCTCGGCAGCACGCATCCAACGCGCCAGCCGACTGAGCCAGGCACGCATGCCTGCCGCAAAACACCACCAGACCGACAGCCCCAGGCTGAAGTAGCCCACATCCGCCACCCAGGCACCCAGGCGCCCACCCCAGTTACGCAAAGCGCCGTTGGACCCCGATGTGGACCAGCCAGGGTCCTGGCTGGCGTAGCTGAGCAACGCCAGCAGCCAGAACAACAATGCGGCTGCGCCGAAGAGCAGAACGAGCTCCTGGACAAAGTAGCTGGCTCGGCTGGTGGGTGCTTGAGATGAGCCACTAATCGCCGCGCCTTCGGTGCGGTGATGGGCTGATTGGAGGGCGTGCAGGGTGTAAGTCATAACCAGCGCTTGAGCTTACCGGATGACGGGCGGCACTCTAATTACCGGGCTGCGCCTGATGATTCGGCTCCCCCTGAATGGCCAATGACTTGCATGCTCAGTCATTTTTTATCTGGCGTGGCGTGTCAGCGGCTGACACGCCCGTCATCCCAGGGTGGTCAGCCGGTCTTTGACGACCATCGAATTGTCTGGACGGGTTTCGATAAAACCACGGTCTTCCAGGTCTTTCATCACCCGGCTGACCATTTCGCGTGATGCCCCCACCATTTTTGCAATGTCCTGGCGGGAAATTTTGTCGCGAATAATGAGCACGCCGTCCTTATCGGCCACGGCAAACTCCAGCAGCGCACGGGCCACGCGGCCGTACACGTCCATCAAGGCCAGCGATTCAATCTTTCGGTCGGCATGGCGCAGGCGTTGCACCAGCCCTTTCATCACGGCGTAGGCCATCGAACTGTTTTCGGGCAGGCAGCGGGCGAACTCGGCGCGGCCCAGGCACAGCATGTCAGTCTGCACCTCGGCGCGGCAACTGGCCGAATGGGCTTCGTTGTCGATCAAGCTCATCTCGCCGATGTAATCACCGGGCTGCAGCGTGGCCAGAATGACCTCGCGGCCCCGTTTGTCGGTGGTGACCACGCGCACCCGCCCCGTCAAAATAATGAACAAGGTGTTGGTTTTTTCACCCTGCTCGACAACCAGCTCGCCCCGACGGAAACGCCGCTTGGTCACCGCGTTCGACACGGACTCCGCCTGGCTGGCGGTGAGCAAGGCAAACAAAGGCACCCGCCTGATCAATTCCAGATTCGACAGCATGGACATTAAAGTTTCTCCGGCTTATTTTTAGGGCGCTGTGCGCAGCACGATCGCTTCATACAATCTGTGGGGCTGATGACGCGCTGCACCTTGCGTACAGCACAACGCACCCTCACATTCCGAATGTACACAAGCAAGTTGCCACTTAACAACAAGTTTCTCCAGCATGACATCTACCAAGCACGCAAAAGTTCTAATTTTAGGGTCAGGCCCAGCCGGTTATACCGCAGCGGTTTATGCAGCCCGCGCCAACTTGAGTCCGGTGCTGGTCACAGGCATCGCCCAGGGAGGGCAACTGATGACCACGACTGAGGTGGATAACTGGCCCGCTGATGTGCATGGCGTTCAAGGCCCCGAACTGATGCAACGGTTTCTGGAGCATGCCGAGCGCTTCAAGACCGAAATTATTTTTGACCACATCAACAAGGTCGATTTCAGCCAACGGCCGTTCACCCTGACGGGTGACAGTAGTCAATACACCTGCGATTCGCTGATCATTGCCACGGGCGCGTCGGCCAAGTACCTGGGTCTGCCATCAGAAACTGCTTTTATGGGCCGCGGCGTTAGCGGGTGCGCAACCTGTGACGGGTTTTTCTACCGCGAGCAGGTCTGCTGCGTCGTGGGCGGCGGAAATACCGCCGTGGAGGAGGCTTTGTATTTGAGCAACATTGCCGCCAAGGTGTATCTGGTGCACCGGCGTGACAAGTTCAAAGCCGAGGCCATCCTGATTGACAAGCTGATGGACAAGGTCAAGGCTGGAAAAATCGAGCTGAAAACCTTCCAGACGCTGGACGAGGTGCTGGGCGATTCGACCGGTGTGACCGGCGTGCGCCTGAAAAGCACGCAAACCGGTGCGACTGAAGATCTCACGCTGAAAGGCTGCTTCATCGCGATTGGCCATGCGCCCAACACCGAAATTTTCAACGGCCAGTTGAACATGGAAGGCGGCTACATCGTCACCCAGAGCGGCTTGAAAGGTTTTGCCACCATGACCAGCGTACCCGGCGTGTTTGCGGCGGGCGATGTGCAGGACCATATCTATCGCCAAGCCATCACCAGCTCCGGCACCGGCTGCATGGCCGCGCTGGATGCGCAGCGTTTCCTGGAGCAAAACGAATAGTCAGGACATGTTCTGGATATAATTGCGGGCTTTGCTGAACGGGTTTGGAAAAAATC
>JAYUXO010000093.1:0-1973 GCA_043753505.1 Comamonadaceae bacterium | reverse complement strand
AAAATTCGGATGTTCTTCTGCTGCTTCTGCGTAACGTCCGCGCACTCTGCGTCCTGAACCCGAATCCCGAATCCCGTATTTCCCGTTAACCGCTACTTATAGGAGCTTTCCAAATGGCAAAAACCGTTGTTGTTTTCCACTCAGGCTACGGCCACACCCAGCGCATGGCACAAGCCGTTGCCGACGGCGCCAACGCCGAACTGCTGACTATTGATGCCGAGGGTAATTTGCCCGAAGCCGCGTGGGAGTCGCTGATCGCAGCCGACGCCATCATCATGGGCAGCCCCACTTACATGGGCACCGTAAGCTGGCAGTTCAAAAAGTTCGCCGATGCATCCAGCAAGCAGTGGTTTGGGCAGGCCTGGAAAGACAAGGTTTTTGCTGGTTTTACCAACAGCGCCACCATGAACGGCGACAAGCTGTCAACCTTGCACTACCTGTTCACCCTGGCCATGCAGCACAGCGGCGTGTGGGTGGGCACGGGGCTCATGCCCAGCAACAGCAAAGCCGCTAAACGTGACGACATCAACTACGTCGGCTCGTTTGCCGGTGCCATGGCACAAAGTCCATCGGATGCTTCGCCTGCAGAAATGCCGCAAGGCGACCTGGACACCGCCAAGCTGTTCGGCAAGCGCGTCGCCGAGATGGCTGCCAGGCTGCGCGGCTAAACACTTGGTTGCCGGATTTGCTGAATCAGCGCGGTGTAAGCGGTTTCCTACAAATAACAAAGGTATTGGCTGTCAGTGGAACTGCCACCACGCTGATCGTGCGCCAGGGGTTTGAACTGCACATTCATTCGTAAGGAGTCGTGTGTGCTTAAAGCCCCGTTGGGCGCTTTTGTCGGCGCATACAGCTCTGGCCTTTATTAACTATCCCCAGGAGATTTCAATGACATCTACATCACGCCCCGCCATGTTGAGCCGTACATTTCTAGTTGCAACGTTTACCGCTTTTGCGTTGGTCACCATCAGCGGCTGCGCTGTTACCCGTGGTCAGGAAACCGTGGGTGCCTACGTGGACGACGTGTCGATTACCACAGGCATCAAGGCGCGCTTTGTCGATAACAAGGATGTGGACGCCTCCAGCATTCGCGTTGAAACACTCAACGGAACCGTCATGTTGTCCGGCTTTGCGAAAAACGCGACAGAAAAGTCCACTGCTGAGCGTATCGCACGCGGCGTCAGCGGCGTGAAGATGGTGAAAAACGAAATCTCGGTTCGTCCTTGAACGCGTCTTGAACGTACCGGAAATACACCATGAATTGGGATCAAGTCAAAGGCAATTGGAAACAAATGACGGGCCACGCCCGCGAGGAGTGGGGCAAGCTGACCGATGACGACTTTGAAATTGTCGCGGGCCAACGCGATCAGTTGGCCGGAAAAATCCAAGAGCGTTACGGTATTGCCAAAGATGTCGCCGAGCTTCAGATCGCAAAGTGGGAAGTCAAGCTGGGTGATGCCTGGCTGAAGAAAGACGATGCAGCACAGGCAAAGTCGACAGTAGAAAAAGCACCCTGACCTCGCTTTGAAAGATAGAAAAAGCCCTGCTTCGTCATGAAGCAGGGCTTTTTACTGCCCGGTAGGGGTGGTACCCTGAATGCATCCAGGGCTTTACCATCACCCCATGAAAGTTTTTGCTTTGCTTCCCTGGGCCGATTGGCTGGCTGCACTCGGATTTTTGTTTGCCTGGGTGGGCTACAACTGGTTTGCCAAATTCTGGGGAACCCGACGCCCGTCGCTGCTGGCGGCAACCAACCGCTTTCGCCGCCAGTGGATGCTGCAGGCCACCAGCCGCGACCCACGCGTGCTGGACGGCTTTATTACCCAGAGTCTGGCCAGCAGCTCTTCGTTTTTTGCCTCCACCACCATCTTCATCATCGGTGGCCTCGTGGCGCTTTTGGGCACCATCGACAAGGCGGCTGAATTTGTGCGTGAAATGCCGTTTGCCGTGGCCACACCGATGTTGGTGTTCGA
>JAYUXO010000092.1:0-12283 GCA_043753505.1 Comamonadaceae bacterium | reverse complement strand
AGTTTGAGGCACCGCGGAAACGGACCTTAACTGCTTTGCCGTTGATGATGTCTGAATTGATCAGGTTAACCAGGGTGGCGTTGCCAGCCTGAACGTTGAAGTAAGGGATGATCAACTGGTGACCAATACCACCTGGCAGCACAGATTGTGCGGTAGCACTTGTCGTCGTACCGGCTGGTGCCGCAGCACCGTTATCCCGGATTACGTTAGCTTGTGCGGCACTTGTCAAACCGAAGCTACCGACAAATAAAGCAGCGCTAACTGCAATTACATTTTGATTCATCAAAGAATTCCTTTTGAAGTCACTGAAAACAGCAAGGGCGAATAAAGAAGCACTGTTAAGGTTACCAAATATTTGACCGTGCGGCCATGTAACTTTGCGGCTTTGTAGGTTTCGTTGTCGTTGAACAACGCTACGGTGGGTGTTGTTTTCAAGCAATGCAGCGTAGTGCAAGTTCAACGCGGCAAATCACTAAACCCCATCAAAAACTGATCAACCGATCGCGCTGCTTGGCGACCTTCGCGAATCGCCCACACCACCAGGCTTTGTCCGCGGCGCACATCGCCTGCTGCAAACACTTTCGCAACATTGGTCGCATAGCCGTCGGTGAAATCGGTGGTGGCTTTGGCGTTGCCGCGCGGATCTTTGGTGATGCCAAACGCATCGAGCACGCTGCCCACGGGAGCGGTGAAACCCATGGCCAGCAATACCAAGTCAGCCTTGAGGATTTGCTCGGTGCCGGGTACTTCTTGCAGTTTGCCGTCTTTGAATTCGATGCGCACAGTTTTGAGACCAGTGACCTGTGTTGTTTTGCCTTCGGTCAAGAACTCTTTGGTGGAAATTGCGAATTCGCGCTCGCAGCCTTCCTGGTGACTGGAGCTGGTGCGCAGCTTGATGGGCCAGTAGGGCCAGGTCATCGGGCGATCTTCTTCTTCTGGGGGCTGGGGCATCAACTCGAATTGCGTGACGCTGGCCGCGCCATGCCGGTTGCTGGTGCCCACGCAGTCGCTGCCGGTGTCGCCACCGCCTATCACGATCACATGCTTGCCGTCGGCACGTAGCTGGCCTGGTACGGTGTCGCCGGCGTTCACTTTATTTTGCTGGGGCAAAAATTCCATCGCAAAGTGAATGCCGTCGAGATCGCGGCCTGGCACGGGCAGGTCGCGCGACTGCTCGGCACCGCCAGCCAGCAGCACGGCATCAAAGTCTTTTTGGAGCTGCCCGGGGCTGATGGTCTCGACCGCCCAATTGGTCACTTTGCTGTCGGCGGGAAGGTTTCCGACCATCACGCCGCAGCGAAATTCCACGCCTTCGGCCTGCATTTGTTCAACACGGCGGTCGATGTGGATTTTTTCCATCTTGAAATCGGGAATGCCATAGCGCAGCAGGCCGCCTGCGCGGTCGTTTTTCTCGAAAACCGTCACGCTATGGCCCACGCGCGCCAGTTGCTGCGCGGCGGCCAGGCCCGCGGGTCCGCTTCCCACAACGGCAACCTTTTTGCCGGTTTTGACCTTGGCGATCTGCGGTTTGACCCAGCCTTCGTGCCAGGCACGGTCAATGATGGCGTGCTCAATGCTTTTGATGCCCACCGCATCGTCATTCACATTCAAGGTGCAGGCCGCTTCGCAGGGCGCAGGGCAGATGCGGCCGGTGAATTCGGGAAAGTTGTTGGTGCTGTGAAGAACGGTGATCGCGTTGCGCCAGTCACCTTCGTACACCAGGTTGTTGAAGTCCGGAATGATGTTGTTGACCGGGCAGCCGCTGGTGCAAAACGGCGTGCCGCAGTCCATGCAGCGGGCACTTTGCTTTTTCGCGTCCTGATCGTCCAGGCCAATGACGAATTCTTTGTAATTTTTCAGGCGCTCTGTCACAGGCTTGTAGCCCTCTTCAATGCGCTCGAATTCCATGAAGCCGGTGATTTTTCCCATGGTGGCTAACTCCTTATGTCTATCGTTTGCTGTAGGCGCGTTCAACTTTGGCCACGCGCACTTCGTAGTGTTCATACCAGTCGCTGTTGCCCTTGGCCCGCGCCACCTGGTGTTCCAGGTTGGCCTTCCAGTTGACAATCGCTTGTTCGCTTTCCCAGTAGCTGACGGTAATGCCAAACCCATCAGCCCCCCGCGTGCTCTCCACACCCAGGTAGCCGGGATGCTGCGCTGCCAGTTCGACCATACGGTCGGCTATGGTGCCGTAGCCGTGGTCACCTTCGGTTCGCTGGCTGCTGAACACCACCGCGTAGTACGGCGGCTTCAGGTCTCGCGCGAAGCTGGTGGCTCCCAGGGTCGGTGGATCGATTGATGCGTTCATGACTTACTTGGTCTCAATCGCTACATCTTTTGTAGCTGCTTGAGCAGATTTTTCCTGGTCTACAGCCTGTTTTCTCATATGTATCTCCCCAAGCGCCCGCTTGTATTCATTCGGAAACACCTTGACGAACTTGCCACGTGCCTCGGCCCAGTTGTCCAGCAGTTCGCGGGCGCGGCGGCTGCCAGTCCAGCGGTTGTGGTCGTCCAGAAGTTTTCTCAGTTGCAACTCGTCAGTCTGGCTGCAGTGCCAGATAGCGCGGTCGGTACTGGCTTCCTGCTCGGTGGCGCTCAGCACCTTGTCCAGGCTGACCATCGCGGTGTTGCAGCGCTTGGCGAACTGCCCGTCTTCGTCATACACATACGCGATGCCGCCGCTCATGCCGGCGGCAAAATTGCGGCCGGTTTTACCCAGCACCACCACGGTGCCGCCTGTCATGTACTCGCAACCGTGGTCGCCCGTGCCTTCAACCACCGCCGTTGCGCCGGAGAGCCGCACCGCAAAGCGCTCGCCGGCCACACCGCTGAAAAAGGCTTCACCAGAGGTTGCGCCATACAGCGCGGTGTTGCCGGTAATGGTGTTGTGCGTAGCCAGGCCGCGAAAGTCGATGCTGGGGCGCACCACCACACGGCCGCCGGAGAGGCCCTTGCCGGTGTAGTCGTTCGCATCGCCAATCAAATACAGGGTGATGCCCTTGGCCAGAAACGCGCCAAATGACTGACCGCCCGTGCCTTCCAGCTGAATGCGGATGCTGTCATCCGGCAAGCCTTCGGGGTGTACGCGGGTCAGCGCGCCAGAGAGCATGGCGCCTACCGAGCGGTTGACGTTGCGGACCACCTCGATGAACTGCACTTTTTCGCCCTTTTCGATGGCGGCGCGCGACTTGGCAATGAGCACGTTGTCCAGCCCGCGCTCCAGACCATGGTCCTGGTTTTCGATATGAAAGCGCGACACGTCGGCAGGTGCGTTGGGCATGGCGAAAAGACGGGAAAAATCCAGACCGCCGGCTTTCCAATGCGCAATCCCTTTTTGCGTGTCCAGCAGGTCGGCGCGACCAATCAGGTCATCGAACTTGCGGATGCCTAACTGCGCCATGATCTGGCGCACTTCTTCGGCTACAAAAAAGAAATAGTTGACGACATGCTCAGGCTTGCCCGCAAATTTTCTGCGCAACGCCGGGTCTTGCGTGGCCACGCCCACGGGGCAAGTATTCAAGTGGCACTTGCGCATCATGATGCAGCCCTCCACCACCAGCGGCGCGGTGGCAAAACCGAATTCGTCAGCCCCAAGCAGCGCGCCAATGGCCACGTCGCGGCCGGTTTTCATCTGGCCATCGGCCTGGACGCGAATGCGGCTGCGCAACCTGTTGAGCACCAGCGTCTGTTGCGTCTCGGCAAGGCCGATCTCCCAAGGGCTGCCCGCGTGCTTGATGCTGGACCAGGGCGATGCACCCGTGCCACCGTCGTGGCCTGCAATCACCACATGGTCGCTCTTGCACTTGGCCACACCTGCGGCGATGGTGCCCACGCCGACTTCACTGACCAGTTTCACGCTGATGCTGGCATGCGGTGCCACGTTTTTCAGGTCGTGAATCAGCTGGGCCAGGTCTTCGATAGAGTAGATGTCGTGGTGCGGCGGCGGTGAAATCAGCCCTACGCCGGGCACGCTGTAGCGCAGCTTGCCGATGTACTCGCTGACTTTCCCGCCGGGCAACTGGCCGCCTTCGCCGGGCTTGGCACCCTGGGCCATCTTGATCTGGATCTGGTCGGCGCTGGAGAGGTATTCCGCCGTTACGCCGAAGCGGCCAGACGCAACCTGCTTGATCTTGCTGCGCATCGAGTCGCCTGCTTGCAGGGCGTAGTCGACCTCAAATACATCCTTACCCAGCAGGTCGCTCATGGTCTGGCCCTGCGTAATCGGGATGCCCTTGAGTTCTTGCCTGTAGCGCATGGGGTCTTCGCCGCCTTCGCCGGTGTTGCTTTTGCCGCCGATGCGGTTCATGGCCACGGCCAGCGTGGCGTGGGCTTCGGTGCTGATGGATCCCAGGCTCATCGCACCGGTAGCAAACCGCTTGACGATTTCTTTGGCCGACTCAACCTCGTCCACCGGGATGGCTTTACTCGGGTCAATCTTGAACTCGAACAGGCCGCGCAGCGTCATGTGGCGACGGCTTTGGTCGTTGATGAGCTGGGCGTATTCCTTGTAGGTATTCCAGTTGTTGGCGCGGGTGCTGTGCTGCAATTTTGCTATCGCGTCTGGCGTCCACATGTGCTCTTCGCCCCGCACCCGCCAGGCGTACTCACCGCCCGCATCCAGCATGGTGGCCAGCACCGGGTCATCGCTGAAAGCCGCCTGGTGCATACGGATGGCTTCTTTGGCAATCTGGAACACGCTAATGCCTTCCACACGGCTGGCGGTGCCCGTGAAGTACTTGGCTACGGTGTCACTGTTCAGGCCAATCACCTCAAACAGCTGCGCGCCGCAGTAGCTCATATAAGTCGACACGCCCATCTTGGACATGATCTTGGACAGGCCCTTGCCGACCGCTTTGATGTAGTTGTAGATGGCTTTTTCTGGGCTGAGGTCACCTGGCAGGTTTTCGTGCAGTTCCGCAAGCGTTTCCATCGCCAAGTAAGGGTGCACGGCCTCAGCGCCGTAGCCTGCGAGCACGGCGAAGTGGTGCACTTCACGGGCGCTGCCGGTTTCCACCACCAAGCCCGCCGTGGTGCGCAGGCCGATGCCCACCAAATGCTGGTGAATGGCGGACAGTGCCAGAACTGCGGGGATGGCGACTTGCGTGGCACTTAAGGCGCGGTCGCTGATGATGAGGATGTTCTTGTTTGACTTGATGGCGTCCACCGCTTCAGCGCACAACGAGGCCAGCTTGGCCTCCACGCCTTCATCGCCCCAGGCCAGCGGGTAGGTGATGTCCAACGTGTAGCTGCGGAACTTGCCCTGGGTGAATGTTTCAATGTCGCGCAGCTTGGCCATGTCTGCTGCGTTCAGCACCGGCTGGCTGACTTCTAGCCGCATGGGGGGGTTGACCTGGTTGATGTCCAGAAGGTTGGGCTTGGGCCCAATGAAGCTGACCAGACTCATCACGATGGCTTCGCGAATGGGGTCGATCGGCGGGTTGGTCACCTGGGCGAACAGCTGCTTGAAGTAGTTGTACAGCGGCTTGTTTTTGTTGCTCAGCACGGCCAGCGGGCTGTCGTTGCCCATAGAACCAATGCCTTCCTCGCCGTTCGCAGCCATAGGAGACATCAGGAATTTAATGTCTTCCTGGGTGTAACCGAAGGCTTGCTGGCGGTCTAAGAGGGTTGCTGTAATAGAGTTGGCTGGCGCGCGGCCCCCACCCCCCCCCTCCCCCGGGAGGGGGGGGAGCAAATCCTTCTCCCCCGGGAGGGGAGAGAGCAAACTGCCTGACTCCCTCCCCTCCCGCGGAAGGGCAAGGGCGGGAGCCTGCGGCGCGAGCACATCATCCAGCTTGATCCGTAAATTCTCAATCCATTGCTTGTACGGCTTGCTGTTAGCCAAATTCGCCTTCAGTTCCTCGTCGTCAATCATCCGACCCTGCTCCAGGTCGATCAAAAACATCTTGCCGGGCTGCAAGCGCCATTTGCGCACGATCCTGTTTTCGGGCACGGGCAGCACGCCCGACTCGGAGCCCATGATGACCAGATCATCATCGGTGACGCAGTAGCGCGACGGGCGCAGGCCGTTGCGGTCTAGCGTGGCGCCGATCTGGCGACCGTCTGTAAAAACGATAGACGCCGGGCCGTCCCAAGGCTCCAGCATCGCCGCGTGGTACTCGTAGAACGCCTTGCGACGCTCGTCCATGGTGGTGTGCTGCTCCCAGGGCTCGGGGATCATCATCATCACGGCCTGGCTGATGGGGTAGCCCGCCATGGTCAGCAAGTCCAGGCAATTGTCAAAAGTAGCGGTGTCGGACTGGTTGGCAAAGCTGATGGGGTAGAGCTTTTGCAGGTCGGCGCCCAGCACGGGCGAACTCATCACGCCCTCGCGGGCCTTCATCCAGTTGTAGTTGCCCTTGACGGTGTTGATCTCTCCGTTGTGCGCCACATAGCGGTAGGGGTGGGCCAGTGGCCACTGGGGGAAGGTGTTGGTGCTGAAACGCTGGTGCACCAGGCCGAGGGCCGACACGCAGCGTGGGTCTTGCAAATCGCGGAAGTAGGTGCCCACCTGATCGGCCAGTAGCAAACCCTTGTAGACCACGGTGCGGCTGCTCATGCTGGGCACGTAATACTCTTTGCTGTGCTTGAGTTTGAGCCGCTGAATGTTGGCACTGGCGGTTTTGCGGATGACGTACAGCTTGCGTTCCAGCGCGTCCTGCACGATCACGTCGTTGCCCCGGCCAATGAATACCTGGCGGATGATGGGTTCTTTCTTACGCACGGCAGGGCTCATGGGCATGTCGGCGTTCACCGGCACATCGCGCCAGCCAATCAGCACCTGCCCCTCAGCCTTGATGGCGCGCTCCATTTCCTGCTCGCAGGCCATGCGACTGGCATGTTCTTTGGGCAAGAAGATCATGCCCACGCCGTATTCGCCGGGTGGGGGCAGGGTGACGTTCTGCGCGGCCATTTCGGCGCGGTACAGCGCATCGGGCAACTGAATCAAGATGCCCGCGCCGTCGCCCATGAGCTTGTCAGCCCCCACCGCGCCCCGGTGATCCAGATTTTCCAGAATCTTCAAGCCCTGCTGCACGATGGCATGGGTTTTGATGCCCTTGATGTGGGCCACAAAACCCACGCCACAGGCATCGTGTTCGTGGGCGGGGTTGTACAGGCCGCGTTCTTGCAGGTGGGAAATTTCGGCTTCAGTTGCAGCGGAAAAAGTCATGGCAAACGCCTTTTAAAAATCGCAGGGGTCGCGAATATAGTGCAGCGCAATAAACTTGCCAAGCAGATTAATTGGGGTCAGATCACCATTAAATCAGCGTTTCTGTTGTCCAGATTTAATTAGGGACATATCAAATTTAATAGCTGCTCCAGCATATCCAGTAGGGCTTAAGGGCCTATTTAAGCATTGCGTAGTTTCACAGAACCCGTACCCACCGGCCGCCCCGCCAGCCCTTTCCCCACTCGCCGCGTGGTGCGTTTTTGCAAGTCGGACACAAAATCCGCCTCGCCCAAGGCCCAGCCGCTGAGCGTGGCGTCTGTCAACTCCGCTTGCTGCCCCCTGGAAATACCCGCCTGCACCAAGTCGGTGTAAGCCACCTCGCGCGCAAACGGCGTGTTGCCCAGTTCCCAGTAAAGCGGGTGCGGCGACAGCCACTTGTCCAGCCGCTGGCCGATGTAATGCAGGTGGCTGGACCACGGGTAGTCGCGCGCCTGCGCAGCCAGACCCGCGCGCACGGGATTCAGGTCGATGTAGACCATGCAGGCCATCAAATACCGCTCTGTCTGAATCACGGTGGACTTGTAACGCCCCTCCCACAACGTGCCGCTGCGCCCTTGTGCAGTGTTAAACCAGCGCACATAACTGCGCCCCAGCGACTGCATCATCAGCGGCAAGCCGTCGGCGGTTGACGGTGTGGCCAACAGGTGGATGTGGTTGCTCATCAGCACATACGCGTGCAACGCCACCCTGAATTGCTTTGCGTAGTCCGACAACAAATCCAGCAGCTTTTGCTGGTCGCCCGGTGCGACAAAAATGGCCTGGCGGTTGTTGCCGCGCTGGATGATGTGGTGCGGGTAGCCAGGAAGGGTCAGACGGGGTTGGCGGGCCATGGCGTAAAAGTTTTGCGGCTGAAATTCCGCATCATGGTAATTGGAATCTGACCCCAATTAATTTCCTTAGTCAAACAGGCTTGAATCCCTTTTTTTTATTGCTGGAGCAGCTATCAATACCGTAGCAATTCAAGCGGTGGCGCGCGCCCCGGCCAGCACTTGTGCAAACACATCGGTGTCGACGTTTCCGCCGCACAAGGTGGTGCCCACCACCTGGCCTTGCAAACGCTCACGATGTTGGATGGCTGCGGCCAATGACGCGGCGCCTGCTCCTTCGGCTACGTTGTGGGTGTCGGCAAACAGCACGCGCATGGCGTGAGCGACTTCGTCATCGGTGACGGACACCACGTCATCGGCCTCGCGCAGCACAATTTCCAGCGCCTGGGCATCGGGCACGCGGCAGGCCATGCCGTCGGCCAGTTGGGTGGTCACCGGCGCTTCAAGCAGTTTGCCGGCGCGAAATGAATCGAGATAAGCCGTGGCATGGGCGGAGACGACACCGACCAATCTGGTTTTAGCCCCGGTGTGCTCGCGGGCTGCAGCCGCAGCGGAAAAGCCTGAGCCCTGCCCGATCGGCACATAGAACACACTGGGCATGTCGGCCGCCGCAAAACTCTCAAAAAACTCCACCCAATACGTCATCACGCCACGCAGCAAATCGCGGTGAAACGACGGCACCATGTGCAGCCCGCGTTCGTCGGCCAGCGCATTCGCGTGCTCGCGTGCTGCCTGAAAGTCATCGCCGTGTTCGATCAAGCTCACGCCGAGCGCGCGCATGGCGGCATTCTTTTCAACCGAGTTGCCGTGTGGCACGACGATGGTGGCGGGCAAGCCGTACTTGCGCGCGGCAAAACCGACAGATTGCCCGTGGTTGCCCCGCGTGGCGGAAATCACGCCTGCAAGCGGTTTGGCAGAACCCACACCAGCCGGCAGTGCAGATGATTCGAACAATCGCTCAAAGTAAGTCAGCCCGCCCCGCACTTTGAAAGCGCCTACCGGCGTGTGATTTTCGTGTTTGACCCAGACCTTGTAGCCCAGACGCTTTTCCAACAGCGGCCAGGCGTATTGCGGGGTGGGCGGCATGGCGGCGTACACCGTGCGCTGGGCAGCGCGCACTTCTTGACTAGAAAAAAACATTCAAATTCCTTTCGATTCCAGATTGACCAGGCCACGCGGCGTCGCGAGCGTGGCGACCAGATTGGCTGGGCCTTCGCGCGCGGCGACTTGTTTCAAGCCCATCGCCGCGTAGGCAGATTGCAGTTGAACGGACTGGGGGTGCGTCACGCTCAAGGCTTGTAGCGTCACGCCCGAAGCCGGCATGGACTGCGAAGGGTGCACGTCGCCCCATTCAATCAGCGTGGGCAGGCAACCGTCCATAAGCCTCTGCCCGTCATCGCGCACGGTAATCTGCCATTGCAGCGGGCCGTGCGGCGTCATGCGGCTAGCGGCAATCGGCGCACCGCGATCCAGGCCCACTTCTGCCAGCGCAGCCACCGCCGCGCGAACGTCGGGCACATTGGCCACAAAGTGAACAAGTTGTGGGCCGTGCTGGGCTACGTGCGCATGCAAAGCTTCAGAATCCATATCAAACCAGCGCTTAGCCCTTGTAGATATTGCTGAAGCAGCTACGCTATTGATAGCAATTATCTCGAAATAAGTGCGCGGAAAATTCACCGTCGCGATGCGAAACATGCGGTTGTGCGTGCCCATCAGGGGATGCTCGCCGCCCGGGCCGGGGGTTATGCCAAGGGTGGCCTCGCACCAGTCCACGCCGCAGGCCAGGTCAGGGGCAACGATGACCAAATGATCTATTTGCGCCGTGCTCACAGCGTCACCGTGCCGTCGATGCAGGTCACCGAATCGCCGCCAATCCAGATGTCAGTACCGTCTTGTTGCACGTGCACGCGCCCGGCCCGGCCCATCGCTGTGCCCTGCGCTGCGATGTACTGACTGGGCGCCAGACCCGCGCCTATCAGCCACTGCGCCAAACCGGCATTCAGGCTGCCGGTCACCGGGTCTTCGGTCAGGCCATTGTTGCCGGGGAAGAAGGCGCGCACTTCAAACGCGCATTCATGGCTCGCAGGCTGCGCGCCCACCACGCCTACTTTGCCGTGCGGCCCCACCACGCCAATGTCTAACTGGCCCAACACGGCCGCATCGGGCTTGAGAGCCAGCACCTGCTGGGCCGACTGCAGCATCACACCGCGCCAGTTCGGGCCGTTGTCGCACCAGGCATGGGCCACGATGTCAGCACGCGCCACGCCCAGGCCGCGGGCAATCAGGGCCACATCGGCTTCGTCCAGCGGGCCGCTTTTGATCAGCGGCGGAGCGGCGAAGGCCAGGCGGTCAGTGTCACGGCGCAGCTTGATCAGACCGACGCCGCACTCTTGTACGACATGAGTTCCTTTCGGCACGCCCCCCGCTTCCAGCCACGCATGGCAACTGCCCAGCGTGGGATGCCCGGCAAACGGCAGCTCACGACCTGGGCAAAAGATGCGCACCTGGTAGTCCGCATCCGGGTGCGTGGGCGGTAGCAAAAACGTGCATTCGGACAAGTTGGTCCAGTGGGTGAAATGCTGCATTTCCTGCGCGGACAGGCCCGTACCATCCAGCACCACGGCCAGTGGGTTGCCGAGGTAAGGCGCGGCGGTGAAAACATCAATTTGTTTGAAAAGGCGGGTTTTCATGGCGTCAATCTCCGCTCATTGGGGGTGATGTGGGTCAACGCACCGTCACCGTAAGACTTGATGATCTGGCTGACCACAATATGAAAGCTTTTGTACCAGCGCTGGTATTGCCGCTTGGCTTCCAGGTGCTTGGGGTGTGAGGAGAAAGCCTTCAGCGATTCCTGGGTATCCCAGTAGTAGGTGGCGTTGGTTTTTGAACCGTCGACTGACTTCCATGTTTCGCGGCCCAAATAGCCTTCAGTAGCCAGGGCGGCTGTCTCAATCAGTGCGTCCAGTTCGTGAAACGACGCGTCATAAACACCAGGCTCAAAAATAAATGCTGCGCTGTACATATAGGCCTTTCATTTCAACAATTCAGAACATGGTTAATCGGCCCGCATTTCGCCAATCGCCGCTGCCAGTGCCGCAACGCCGGTTTCAATCTGCTGAACCGACGCGGTCACAAACGACAGCCGCAGCGTGTTGTGCTGCGGCTCGTCCGCATAAAAAGCGGAACCAGGCACAAAGGCCACACCCCTGTCCACCGCCTTGGGCAACAAGTCCACCGCCCGCATGTCACCGGGCAAGCGCAACCACAAAAACATGCCGCCAGCGGGCTTGTTCCAGGTCACGCCCAGGCCGGCAAATTCCTTGTCCAGCGCGGCCAGCATGGCCTCGCACTGGCTTTTGTAGAGCGCGCGAATCGTGGGCACATGGCGGTCTAAAAAGCCGTCTTCCAGCACCCGCGACACCATGCGCTGGTTAAAGCTCGGCGTGTGCAAATCGGCGGCCTGCTTGGCTTGCAGGAGCTTGGGGTACAGGGCTTTGGGCGCTACCAAGTACCCCAAGCGCAGACCAGGCGCCAACGTCTTGCTGAACGAACCCATGTAAATACAGCCGTCGGGGTTGCGTGCGGTCAAAGGGGCTGGCGGTGGCGTGTCAAACCACAGGTCGCCATACGGGTTGTCTTCCACGATGGGCAGGCCCAGACGCGTGGCCTCGGCACTCAGCGCCGATCGTCTGACCTCGCTCATGCTGGTGCCAGTGGGGTTTTGAAAGTTGGGCAGCACATACAAGAAACGTGATCCCTCGTGCTGCTTCAACTCATCAACGTTGAGACCTTGGGCATCACGGCCCACGCTCACAAACTGCGGCTCCATCGGCGTGAACGCCTGCAAAGCGCCCAGATAGGTGGGCCGTTCGACCAGCACCTTTGAATCGGTGTCAATCAACACCTTGGCAATCAAGTCCAACGCCTGCTGGCTGCCGGTGGTGATCAGCACCTGCGCCGGGTCGACCGGCCAGGGCACACCAGCCGCCGTGCTCTGGCGGTTCAGGTCTTGCGCCACCCACTCGCGCAGGGGGCCGTAGCCCTCACTGGCTGAATACTGCAACGCCGCCGCGCCGTCGTGGGCCAGCACATCGGCGCAGGCTTTGGCAAACGCGTCCATGGGAAAGGTTTTGGCGGACGGCAGGCCGCCAGCAAAACTGATGATGCCGGGGCGTTCAGTGACTTTCAAAATTTCGCGGATGACTGAAGGGTTCATCCGGTGGGCGCG
>JAYUXO010000091.1:0-1978 GCA_043753505.1 Comamonadaceae bacterium | reverse complement strand
ATTCAGCGGGCGTATCGGCGGTGATCCAGCGTGCGCCGGTGTAGGGGCAGCCTTCCAGGCGGATGTCGGCGTCGTACTCGGCCTTCAGGCGGTGCTGCACCACCTCAAACTGCAACTGACCGACCGCACCCAGCAACATCGGCCCGCCAATTTCCGGCCGGAATACCTGAATCGCCCCCTCTTCGCCCAGCTGCGCAAGGCCCTGCTGTAATTGCTTGGTACGCAGGGGGTTCTTCAAGATCACGACCATGAAGAGTTCCGGCGCAAAAAACGGCAGCCCGGTGAACTGCAGCGAGGCACCGTCGGTGATCGTGTCGCCCAGCTGCACGCCGCCGTGGGTCGTAAAACCAATGATGTCGCCCGCATACGCTTCGTCCACCGCCTCGCGCCGCTGGCTCATGAAGGTCACCACACTGGTGGGGCGTAGCTCTTTGGCGGTGCGCTGCACCTTGAGCTTCATGCCCGGTGTGTATTTGCCCGAGGCCATGCGTACAAACGCAATGCGGTCACGGTGGTTGGCGTCCATGTTGGCCTGCACCTTGAACACCACGCCGGCAAACGCGCTGTCTTCAGGTTGAATAATTTTTTCCACGGGTGCGCGGTTCACCATCACCGAGCTTTTGCGCGGCTGGGGCGCGGGAGCCAGATCGACCAGTGCGTCCAGCACCTCCATCACGCCAAAGTTGTTGACGCCCGAGCCAAAGAAAACGGGGGTTTGTTTGCCGGCCAGAAACGCGGCGTGATCCCATGCTGGAGACGCACCCACGGCGAGCTCCATACTTTGTTCCGCCAGCTCAAATTCATGACCAAAGCGTGCGATCAATGTTTCGCGCTGCGCCAGCGGCACGTCATCGAAGTCTTGCGGGCGCTTGTCAGAACCCGACTCAAAAACTGTCATGGAATGGGTGCGCAGATTCATGATGCCGCTGAACGATTTGCCCTGGCCCACCGGCCACGTCATCGGCACGCAAGGCATGCCCAACTCGCGCTCTACCTCGTCCAATATGTCCAGCGGCTCGCGCACCTCGCGGTCCATTTTGTTGACGAACGTGATGATGGGCGTATCCCGTTGTCGGCACACCTCAATCAAACGCCGGGTTTGCGCCTCCACACCGTTGGCTGCATCAATCACCATCAAGGCAGAGTCAACAGCCGTGAGCACGCGGTACGTGTCTTCCGAAAAGTCTTTGTGGCCCGGTGTATCCAGCAGGTTGATCACGTGGTCGCGATACAGCATCTGCATCACCGAGCTGGCCACCGAAATACCGCGCTGCTTTTCAATTTCCATCCAGTCACTGGTGGCATGCCGCGTGGCCTTGCGTGCCTTGACCGAGCCCGCAATCTGAATTGCACCCGAGAACAGCAAGAGTTTTTCAGTCAGCGTGGTTTTACCGGCGTCAGGGTGAGAAATGATGGCAAAGGTGCGGCGGCGGCGGGTTTCTTGGGCGTAAGACATGGATAGAGGCAGGCTGAGCAAAGCCGCGCATTATCCGGCCCGTAGCGAGCGCGATGACAGCTCGGTTGGCGAGGTCATGAGCCGGGGGTGAAGAGGTTTGTGGTGGTGAAGGCGGGAGCGGGGATGCTGGGGATGCCCGGTACGGGTTAGCCGGGCGGGGTGACGATGGGGCCGCCGAAGTCGTAAACGTCGTAGTTGGGGTCCAGGGAGGGGACGGGGGTGGGTGTGAAGCCAGGGTTGAAGGATGCTATGAAAGGTATAGCTGGTTGAGCAGGTTCTGCAAGGGCGGGTGGCTGGTTTGGCTCTAAATGTCCACCAAACGAAATGCCAGAGCCCGCGTCGCTGACAACGCCGCTGTCGCCGGGTGCTGCGGCCAGCATCACGGGTGCAGGGGCAGGCCCAGCAACCAAAGTCGGGTTTCCTGTGCCTGCGGCAATGGCCGTCAGGTCTGGCCGTTGACGGGATTGCCGTGCACATCGAAGTTGCGCGCACCGACGACCGAGCCGTCAGGACGCAGATCAA
>JAYUXO010000090.1:0-5064 GCA_043753505.1 Comamonadaceae bacterium | reverse complement strand
GCAACCACCTGCGCCCTGGCCAGGAAAGCCACGCCGCCGCGTTGCTGGTTGACAAGGCCAACTTGTTGAGCCTGACCGCCCCGGAGATGACCGTTCTGGTCGGCGGTCTGCGTGTGTTGAATGCGAATGTCGGCCAGTCGAAAAACGGCGTGTTCACCCACCGCCCGGAAACGCTGAGCACCGACTTTTTCACCCATTTGCTGGACATGAGCACGGTATGGCAGCCATCGGCGACATCCCCTGGCGCACTGGAAGGACGCGACCGCACCTCGAACCAGCTGAAATGGACGGCCACCGTGGTGGACCTGATCTTTGGCTCCAACGCCCAACTGCGCGCCATCGCTGAGGTTCACGCTAGCTGCGACGCGCAGTATGTGTTTGTGCAGGACTTTGTGAAGGCCTGGAGCAAAGTGATGAACCTGGACCGGTTTGATCTGGCTTGACGGAGGTTGGCTGCAGTTACGAGTCAAATCAGGCTGCAGCCCTTATATAAACTGCTCAAGCAGCTATTAACTTAATAGCAATTCAAACCAATACTCGTTGCGCTACCCACACGTAAACCGGGATGCCCAGCAAGATATTCAACGGAAACGTCATGCCCAGCGACATGCCGAAGTACAGCGCTGGCTTAGCTTCGGGAATGGCCTGGCGCACCACGGCAGGCACGGCAATGTACGAAGCGCTGGCAGCCAGCACCATCAACAACGCGCCGTTGCCCGCCGTGATGCCCAACGTCATGCACAGCGCCAGCGCCAGTGCCGCATGCACGGGTGGTGCCACCAGCGCGTAACCCAACAGCCAAGGCGACTGGCCGCGCAACTGGCCCACGTTGCGTGCTGCCAGCAAGCCCATGTCGAGCAGAAAAAAGGCCAGCATGCCCTTGAACAGGTCACCGGTGAAAGGTTTCATGGCTGCCTGGCCACTGTCGCTGCTCATGATGCCGATCAGCATGGCACCCAGAAGCAGCAGTTGTGCGCCATCGGTCAACGATTCATGCAGCACCTTGCCCAGCGATGCATCAGCCGTCGCGGGACAGTCCGGGCTGCTCGCGCGCTGTTGCTGACGCACCCGGTTGGCCAACACCACTGCCAGAATGATGGCGGGGGATTCCATGAGTGCCATGGCGGCCGCCATGTGCCCGCCAAAGTCGACGCCGCGCGTCTCAAGGTACTGCGTGGCAGTGATGAAGGTGACTGCGCTCACCGAGCCATAAGTGGCCGCAACGGCCGCCGCGTCAAAACCATTGAGATAGCGGCGCAGCACCACATAACCCAGCGCCGGAATGGCGGTGGCTAATAGAAGTGCGCTGCCAAGGGTGATGGCGACTTCTGGCGTCAGGCCAGACTGCGCCAGCGCAAACCCGCCCTTTAAACCGAGCGCCATGAGCAGATACAGCGACAGGAAGCGCGAGATTTGCGGTGGAACTTCAAGATTGGATTTGATCAACCCGGCGGTAATGCCGAATACAAAAAATAAAATGGCGGGATCCAGGAAGCTTTGCATCGGTACCAATCAAAAAAAAACCCGTCGAGCATAAGACGCTTCGACGGGTGGGCGCAAACCGCATTTTAAAACGACGCCAAGTCGGGCCTCATCCAGGCGATTTTCCCGACGCTTGCTCACCAACTGAGTCCATTTAGCTTGCTGGGGCTTGTCCGCGTGTTCTGTAAAGCGACACCAACACGCCGCCAGCAATCAAACCTAAGGTAACTGACAGCAAAATGATGGGCGGTATCTTGCCGACAATACCCACCAGTAATATCTTGGTGCCTATGAATACAAGAACCAGTATCAGTGCATATTTAAGGTATTTGAAGCGGTGAATCATGGCAGCCAGCGCGGAATACAGCGCGCGCAAGCCTAATCCAGCAAAAATATTACTGGCGTAGATGATGACGGGTCGGTGGTGATGGCAAATATTGCTGTTACAGAATCAAGCGCAAAGACCAGGTCAACAAATTTAATCAGCATCAACGCGAGAAAAGGGCGAGTAGCCCAGCGTATGGTCGTTTTTGTGCAAAACGCCCAGATCGAAAGCAAGTAGTGTGACCACGATTCCAATGAATACCAGCCACAGCCAGGTGGCTTGGCCTAAAAAGGGTTCTGATACAGCTGCCAACAACACGTCCACTGGGGTCTTTCTGTAAAAATTGAAATGATTGGAAAAATTACATCAGGTATACGGCGGCGCTTGCAGCCAGACCACTCAGGCCGACTCCCGTCAGTAATTTCGCATCACGGTTATTTTTTGAGCGGGATTCATGCCATGCACCGTATAAGACTGTGAGCGCTAATATTCCAAATATGGGGGCAAAGTCATTCATGCTTATTTTCTGGTTGTGAGTAGTGGTGGGGTTTTGCAGAGGTCACTTAGTTTGAATCATCAGTCGAATATGTCACTCAGCCACGATTCTTTGCGTTTGCGCGGTTGGCCTGTGGTGGGCATGTGTTGCGGGCTGCGCTGGTAGTGGCCGTGCGAGTCAGAGTCCACAAAGTCGTCGCGGCGTTGCAATGCCTGGGGTGGGGCATGCGCAAGCGCGGAGCGCTCAATCAGTTTGTCCAGTTCCCCACGGTCCAGCCACACGCCGCGGCATTGCGGGCAGTAGTCAATTTCCACACCCTGGCGATCCATCATCGCCAGGGTGGCATCGGTGCAAGAAGGGCATTTCATGGTTTTACTCGTCCCTTTTTTTAACGTTCAAAGTCAGTTGCAAACGCACGCCCGTGCGGGGCGGTGTTGCTTTGACCGCGTTGCCAGCTGCGCACAAGAACTCGCGCCGCACGGGCCAGTGCGTTGTCCAGCGCACTGCGCCAGTCGTGTGCGATGGCAGTAATAACCACGGTGCCGCTATGGGTGGTTTTCAATTCAACCTTGCAACGCTTGTCGACCCCGCCGCGTGGGCCATTGATGTCAGACAGCAGCACCTTGGCACGTGGCACCAGCCAGGTCATGCGGCGCATGACAAAGTGCACACGTTCGACCGCCAGGTCACGCAGTTGGGCACCATCGGCATCGCGGGATTCAAATACGACTTGCATCACAGATCTCCAGTGGGTTGTAGGAATCTGAAGAGTAGGGCTGCGTGAACTTCTGATAAAGCAGATAATCAAGAATTTATAGTTCGTAAAAAGCTGTTGAATCAGCACTTGTAAAAGTGGGTTGAATTTCATGACACAAGCGTTCAGTTACCGCCACCTGTATTACTTCTGGGTGGTGGCCAAGGAAGGCGGTGTGGCCCGCGCAGCGGACCGGCTGGGTATGGCCGTACAAACCGTGAGCACCCAGGTGCGTGAGTTGGAGCGATCGCTCGGTCAGACGCTTCTCAAACCGCAGGGCCGTGGCCTCGCACTCACCGAAGCAGGCACGGCCGCCATGCAGCAGGCCGACCTGATTTTTCAGCTCGGCGAGCAACTTCCCGCCGTGGTGCAGGCAGCTATCACCACGCCTTCTGTCAGGCTGGCGGTGGGTATATCGGACGGCTTGCCGAAGCTGGTGGTGCGCCGCCTGCTGCAGCCCGTCATACAAGAGCCCAAGCTGCGCCTGCTATGCCTGGAAGACGGTTTTGATGGCCTGCTGGCCAAACTGGCCTTGCACCGGCTTGATGTGGTGCTGGCCGACCGGCCCGCACCCAGCAATCCCAACCTGAAGGTCTACAGCCATTCACTGGGTTCGTCTGCTGTGGCCTGGTATGCACCGCCTGCCTGGTATGCAGCCTCACGCAAGGGTTTCCCACAATCGCTGGCCCATGTGCCGGTGCTGCTGCCAGCGCCCCAGGCTGCGGTGCGCACGTTGCTCGACCAGTGGTTCGAGCGAAAAGGCATTCGCCCCAGCGTGGCGGGTGAGTTTGATGACAGCGCACTGCTGAAAACCTTTGGTGCCAGCGGCATGGGTGTGTTTCCGGCAGCGCAGGTGGTGCATGACGAACTGGTGGCCCGCTACGGCGTCAAACTGATCGGCGTTTGCGAAGGCGTGCAGGAACACTTTTACGCCATTGGCACCCAGAAAAAGATCCTGCACCCACTGGTGCAGCGCCTGCTTCCCCTGGATTAGCCCTTTATTGACAATTCGCGACCCACCATGACCCTTGAAGCGCATTCACCGTGGCGGCTGTCGGTAGCACCCATGATGGACTGGACCGACCGCCACTGCCGCTATTTCCACCGCCTGCTGTCACGCCACGCCCTCCTGTACACCGAGATGGTGACCACCGGCGCTTTGCTGCACGGCGACGTGTCGCGTCACCTGCACTTCAACGAGCAAGAACATCCCGTCGCACTACAACTGGGCGGCAGCGAACCGGCTGATCTGGCCCATTGCGCCCAGCTGGGCCAGCAATGGGGCTACAACGAAATCAACCTCAATTGCGGCTGTCCCAGCGAGCGCGTACAGCGCGGCGCGTTTGGCGCGTGCCTGATGGCGCAGCCCCAGCTCGTAGCAGACGGCGTGAAGGCCATGCTCGATGTGGTGGACATTCCGGTCACGGTGAAGCACCGCATTGGCATTGACAAGACTGAAAGCTATGACTTTGTGCGCGACTTTGTGGGCACCGTGGCACAAGCGGGCTGCAAGGTTTTCATCGTGCATGCCCGCAACGCCTGGCTGCAAGGCCTGAGTCCCAAAGAAAATCGCGACATTCCCCCGCTGCGCTACGCGTTGGTACAGCGCCTGAAAACCGACTTTCCCGATCTGGTGGTGGCTATCAACGGCGGCATTACCACCAGCGCTCAAGTCTCTGAGCACCTGATGCAACTGGACGGCGTGATGGTCGGCCGCGCGGCGTACCACAACCCCTGGTGCCTGGCCTCGTGGGATGCCCAGTTTTTCGGGGCAGCGCCTGTTGAATTCACGCGAGAGGACATCGAGCTGCGCATGTGCGACTACATGGCGGCGCAACAGCAATCCCACGGCATTCCCTGGCATGCCGTGGCCCGCCACATGCTGGGCCTGCGCCAGGGCCTGCACGGTGCCCGCCGCTGGCGGCAAGTGTGGAGTGACCACCGGTTGAAGGCTTTGCATCCCAGACAGGTGATGGAGTTGGCACATGCGCTGCCTGAAATGCGTGA
>JAYUXO010000089.1:0-1982 GCA_043753505.1 Comamonadaceae bacterium | reverse complement strand
AGGGGATCACGTCCTGGTAAGCAAGCTGTTCCCCGTTCAACGCCTTGGGGCCGGTGACCGATAGACGCTCGGGACAGCTGACCTTGCTCCACACGTTGGGGTGCTGGTGCATGAAGCGCATGAACAGTGCGAATTCGGGGCCATCGACTGGTTTGCTGACATCGGGGCGGCCCAGGTGATCGACGACCACGGTCGTAGGCAAAGCCGTGAAAAAGTCCCACAACCCGGGCAAATCCACCGCTTCAAAATAAATCACCACATGCCAGCCCAGCGGCTTGATGCGGCTTGCAATTTCCAGCAACTCGTCTTTGGGCGTGAAGTCCACCAGACGCTTGACGAAGTTAAAGCGCACCCCGCGCACACCGGCTGTGTGCATGGCTTGCAGCTCGTTGTCCGTGATGCTGCGCTTGACCGTGACCACACCGCGTGCCTGGCCATTCGAATGCGCCAGCGCATCGAGCAAGGCGCTGTTGTCTGCGCCATGGCAGGTGGCTTGCACGATGACGTTTTTCTCAAAACTCAGGTGGTCGCGCAGCGCAAACAGCTGCTCGCGATTGGCGTTGCAAGGCGTGTATTTGCGCTCAGGCGCAAAGGGGAATTGGTCGCCAGGGCCGAAAACGTGGCAGTGCGCGTCTACGCTACCCGGTGGAACCTGGAAGCGGGGGGTGCTGGGGCTTGGGTACCAATCGAGCCAGCCGGGAGTTTTTTCAAAGGGCATGGTGTTTTACTATCAAATTCATATCTGTTTGAGCAGTATTTACAAGGGCTGGTGGCCGATTTAACTCAAAAATTAATCCACATAGCGCAACCCCGCCTTCTCCAGCGGTTCACGCATCTTGTACATGTCCAGGCCCAGCACGCCACTAGCCAGCTTGGCGCGCTTTTCGCCTTCCAGTGCCTCACGAGCCTGGGCGGCTTGCAGGGTTTTCACGGCGATGGCAGCTGGCACCACCACCACACCATCGTCGTCTGCCACCACCACGTCGCCAGGCTGCACGATCATTCCCGCGCAGACCACCGGAATGTTCACCGAGCCCAGAGTGGCCTTGATCGTGCCTTTGGCACTGATGGCTTTGCTCCAGACGGGAAAGTTCATTTCCTTGAGCGTTTTCACATCGCGCACACCGGCATCAATCACCAGCGCCCGTGCACCGCGCGCCTGGAAAGAGGTGGCCAGCAGGTCGCCAAAGTAGCCGTCGCTGCACTCTGCGGTGACGGCGGCCACCACGATGTCGCCAGCTTGAATTTGTTCGGCCACCACATGCATCATCCAGTTGTCGCCGGGTTGCAGCAGCACGGTGACCGCTGTGCCAGAGACCTGCGTGCCGGGGTAGATGGGCCGCATGTAAGGCTTCATCAAGCCCACCCGGCCCATGGCTTCGTGCACGGTGGCAGAGCCCAGGGCAGCAAGGGCCCTGGCGGCTGCCGGGTCTGCGCGGGTGATGGCGCGGTAGACGACGCCGAGTTCATGCATGGTTTTTCCTTTGGTTCTATGGACTGCGGTTTCAGCTCCCTCTACCGCCAGCGGGAGAGGGAGTAAGACTGGCGTCAGCACTCAACAGCGCATCCAGCCTCGGAAACACCCGTCTCGCATTCCCCTCGTAAATCGCATCCCGATCCGCATCACTCAAAATTTTCGAGGCCTGGATGTAGCGCTTGGTGTCGTCGTAGTAGTGGCCTGTTTCCGGGTCAATGCCGCGCACGGCACCAATCATCTCGGAAGCAAACAACACGTTTTTCACGGGAATCACGGTGTTCAGTAAATCAATGCCCGGCTGGTGGTACACGCAAGTGTCAAAGTAAATGTTGTTCAACAGATGCTCGGACAGCAACGGCTTTTTCAGCTCTTGCGCCAGCCCGCGAAAGCGCCCCCAGTGGTAGGGCACGGCACCGCCGCCGTGTGGAATGAGAAAGCGCAGGGTGGGAAAGTCTTTGAACAGGTCGCTGGTCAGGCATTGCATGAAGGCAGTGGTGTCGGCATT
>JAYUXO010000088.1:0-12318 GCA_043753505.1 Comamonadaceae bacterium | reverse complement strand
GCGGGCAGGCGTTGTTGGCGGATTTTGTGCAGCGCATGGGCCGCTATGACGAGACCCGCAATTTCCCGGCGATAAAAGGGCCCAGCTACTTGAGCGTGCATTTGCGCTTCGGCACGGTATCAATCCGGGCGCTGGTGCGGGCAGCGCAGGCATTGCTGGGTGATCCGCAAACGGCAGCGGGGGCCGGCACCTGGCTGTCCGAGCTGATCTGGCGCGACTTTTACGTGCAGATTCTGGCCAACTTTCCTCACGTGGTGGACGCGAACGACGACAGCCACAGCTTTAAGCCCGAGTACGACCGCATCGCGTGGGAACAAGGCAAGCCGGCCGACGCCCTGTTTGCGGCCTGGTGCGAGGGTCGCACGGGCTACCCACTGGTAGATGCCGCCATGGCCCAAATCAACCAGACGGGCTACATGCATAACCGACTGCGCATGGTGGTGGCCAGCTTTCTGGTGAAAGACTTGGGCATTGACTGGCGGTGGGGTGAGCGCTACTTTGCAGAGAAACTGATTGACTTTGATTTGTCGGCCAACAACGGAGGCTGGCAATGGGCCAGCTCCAGCGGTTGCGATGCCCAGCCTTACTTTCGCATCTTCAACCCTATCAGCCAAAGCGAAAAATTTGACGCGGCTGGCAAATTTATCCGTCGCTACTTGCCTGCACTGGCTGGACTGCCTGATCAGGCCATTCATGCGCCGTGGCTGGCCCGGCCGGTGGATCTTGCGGCAGCGGGCATCACGCTGGGCACGCACTACCCCATGCCTGTAGTGGCACACGATGTGGCGCGGGACAAAACCCTCAAACGTTATGCAGTGGTCAAGCAAACTGCAAAGCAATGAGAAGTGCACTGCCTTGAATTTGCTATTAAAACCATAGCTGCTTGAGCAGTTTCCTCAAGGGCTAAGTGCTGATTCTGCTTAAAAATCAGCCTGCATGCACCCTAACTATGCCGGGACAGCCACCGCCGTGTAGTGACGTACCAGGCTTAGCAGCTCTTCTTCCGAATAAGGCTTGCCCAGGTAATGGTTCACACCCAGCTCCATCGCATGCTCACGGTGTTTTTCAGCGATACGCGAGGTGATCATGATGATCGGCAGTGGCTTCAACCGCTCGTCGCCCCGAATGTTGCGCGCCAGATCAAAACCATCCATCCGGGGCATCTCGATGTCTGACAACACCACCGCAGGCAACTCGTCGGCCAGCCGCTCCAAAGCTTGCAGACCGTCTGCTGCCAAGGCGACCCGGTAACCCTCGCGCTGCAGCAATCGCTGCGTGACGCGGCGCACCGTGATCGAGTCGTCCACCACCAACACCAGGGGTATCTCGTTAACCACTGCCGCAGTACTAACAGGTGTTTGCAATTTACCCGCTTGACCGGCACTCGCAGCTGCTGCGTCGTCGATCAGCGCCAGTTGGGCGACTGTGACCGCACGGGCTGACTCGCCGTAAACCGTAGACAGGGCCACCGGGTTGTAAATCAGTACCACCGCGCCTGAGGCCAACACCGTCATACCCGCCAGACCAGGCAGGCGCGATAGCTGCGGGCCCAAGTTTTTCACCACCGCTTCCTGGTTACCCAAAACCTCATCCACATGCATAGCCACGCGCTGCGCGGCGCTGCGGAAGATCACAACCGACATATTTCTGAGATTTGGCTCCAGACTGCGCGCCGAAGCCTGCAAGAGTGCGCCAGACCAGTGGAACGGCACTGCTTCGCCAGCCACGTCCAATGTTCCGTTGCGGTAAGCCTGCTCAACTTCTTTCAAGGAAACCCGCCGCACTGTCTCCACCACGTTGGCAGCCACACCAAACGCCAGCTTGCCACTGCGCAACATGACCACCTGCGTCACTGCCGTTGTCAGCGGTAACACCAACTTGAAGTTAGTACCCTTGCCCGCCTGCGTGCTGGTTTCGATACGGCCACCCAGGGCATTGACTTCTGAGCGGACAACGTCCATTCCAATACCGCGGCCCGACAGCTCGGTGATTTGCGTGGCGGTGCTGAAACCTGGCATAAAGATCAGGTTGGCAGCGTCAGCTTCCGACAAATGTTGATCGACGTTGATGATTCCCTGCGAGAGGGCTTTTTCACGGATGCGCGGCAAGTTCAAACCAGCGCCGTCATCGCTGAAGGCCACCGCTACGTCATTACCTTCTTGCGACAACTCAATCACGATCAGACCGCTGGCATCTTTGCCCGCCGCACTGCGCACATCGGCGTCTTCAATGCCATGGGCGACACAGTTACGCAATAAATGCTCAAACGCAGGTGTCATGCGGTCCAGCACGCCTCTGTCCATTTCAATGGAGCCGCCGGTGATGTCCAATTTGACCTGCTTGCCGGTTTCTTTGGAGGCCAAACGCACGACGCGGTACAGGCGATCCGAAATACCCTCAAATTCCACCATGCGCGTACGAAGCAAGTCTCTCTGCAACTCACGTGTCTGGCGCGCCTGGGCTACCAGATCGTCTTCTGTTGCTTCCACTGTGCGCTGCAAACTGCGCTGCACGGTTGCAACGTCGTTCACTGATTCGGCCATCATCCGCGTGAGCTCTTGCACCCTTGTGAAACGATCAAATTCCAGGGGATCAAAACCTGCAGCAGTGTCTTTAGCTTGCGCCAAACGCGATTGCATTTGCGACTCGGCCTGCAATTCGATGTCTCGCAGTTGGGCGCGTAGCCGATCCAAGTTACCCGATAAGTCGCCTAGCGAGGACTTCAGCTGATTGAGCTCCGCCTCCAAACGCGATCGGGTGATCATCACCTCGCCAGCCTGATTGACCATGCGATCCAACAACTGCGAACGCACACGAACAACCTGATTCGATGCCGCCCGCAAAGGTGCCAGCGCAGTGACGACTGGCGCGACGATCGTTGATCGCGCCACTGGGCCTTTTGTCTCATCCGTAGCGACTGTAGACGCAGACACGGGCTGACCGGCACGCATGGCAGGCTCAACGGCCTTGGCAATTGGCTCTGCAACTGGTGCCACGGTGGGTAGTCCGCCATTCGCACGTAAGGCCTCGAAATTAGCCTGCAAATTATCGAATCGTTGCAATAGCGGGCCAAATTGGTTGGGGTGAAATCCCTCAGAGCCCATTTGCTCAATTTCAGACTCCATGCGGTGCGCCATCTCACCCAAACGCAGCGCCCCAGCCAATCGGGCACTTCCCTTGAGGGTGTGCAGTGCTCGCAGCACTTCGTCGCGTGCGCTGCGCGAGTCAGTACGCGCGGCCCACTGACGCAAGCTACCGCCCAATTGAGGCAGCAATTCGATCGCCTCTTCTTCGAAGATAGGAAACAGATCCAGATCGACGGCGTCAACTACGTCGAAGTCATCGTCGTATTCCACATTCGCCGAAACTGAAACTGATTGCAGCGGAATCACAGCCACATCGACGGTTGGCAGTTGTGCGAAAGGCTTCGCAGCAGGCGCTGGGATAACTGCGGCAGTCACAGCCAAAACTGGTGGTAACGCGCTTGGGATCACCTTTGCAGATGCAGGCGGCTGTACAGACACCGGTGCTGGCGCTGCGAACTCGGGCAAAGCATCTACAAGGACTGATGCCGCAGGGACAGCTGACACCGTCGCCTGAACAAATGCAGGTGCCAATTCAACGGGCAGCTGAGAGTCAAATGAAATGTCTTGCTGAATTTCCGTGAATTCCGCTACTTCCACGGCGCGTAGCGCGGCCAGGACCTTGGGATCGGGCTCTTTCAAAAACCCCGCAGCGAACTGGTGCAACAGCCGACGAACATCTTCAGCCGCTGCAGTAAAAGCTTGCACTTGCTGGGCAGTCACTTCCGGCTGCAGTTGCGACTGCAACATGGCGTGTTCCAACGCTCTTGCCAACTCTGCTAACGCATGAAAACCCACTGTTCCGGAACTGCCCGCAAGGGAATGTGCCAATCCGACGGTTGAATCAGCAACAGGCTCGTCAGGACTGAGACTCCACTCGGTCACTTCGTTGACCAGCATTCGAGAACGCTCATCAGCCTCGTTCAAATAGACGTTGTAAAGCGGAATCCCGATACGCAATAAGCCGATAACCTTTACGGGTTCGTCCATCAACTCAACAACTGAACCAACCGCCATATCTGGCGGCACTTCCATGGATTCAACGACGACAGGTTCAACGGGAATAGTGCCAACAGCTTCGACCAAGGACGGCATCAAAGGCGCTGGCACTTCAGCCACGGAAGCATCGGCTAATGCCTGGAGACTTGCGAAATCAATGCCGTCCAATTCGATAGCCTCTATGCCAGACGGCAAAGGTGTCAACTCAGACACTTCTGCAACCGCGGGCGCAACATCTGTCGATATCAACACATCGAAGCTGAAATCTGGTTCTAGAACTTCAACCGCCGAAGACGGTGTAGTCGCATGGATTGCAGGAGGTTGCTTATCAAACTCTTCATGAGGTGCAAAAGACGCGGCGTCTTTTTCCTCAGTCACCACCACGTTTGCTGACAATCCTGCTGGAATATCTAAATCGGGCAACTGAACCAGCGGCGCTTTTAGACGGAACGTGTCGTCTATCGAGATAACGGGAACCTGACTTGTTACGGAAGGTGCAGTCGGCTCAGGCAGCTTGATGTGTACCCAACGATTTTGTGTACGCAGTGCGTCAGCACTCGCGCTGAACATATCAGCGCGCCAATGGTTGTCGCTCCCATTTGCAATATCTTGTACCCACATTGCAAACCCACTCATGGCTTCTTCCGCAATACCGCGCAAAGTTTCATTTGCCGGTTTTTGATCAGCCAGCCATGAGTTAAGCAGTTGCTCCATCGCCCAGGCCGCCTCACCGAAGGCAGTTAACCCCACCATGCGGGAACTACCCTTCAAGGTGTGGAACGCACGGCGCAGGACAGTTTGATCACCTACGTTCACCGGGTCAGCAGCGAGTGATCGGATAGCCGATTGACCGGTTTCAATCACCTCGCGTGCTTCCTCCAGGAAGATGTCACGCAGGTCATCATCACCATCATCAAAATCAGATAAAGACGAGACGGCCGCAAAGGGAGGTACAACTATATTAGTTAGTAAATTGCTTTCGACGATACTCGCGGTTGCTGCAGGAGCTTGAGCGAAAGCAACTGGCTCTACAAGAGACTGTACATCCGGCAGGGGCACCACATGCTCTGGCGTAACAAGCGCGGGAACAGGTGATGTCGACTCAGCAGCTTGCACTGCTGACGTCTCTACGAGCTCGCTATCTTCAGTCAATACCGGCTCTGAATGTGGTATTTCGGCACCCACCCTTCCCATGAGCGGCTTCAGCTCACCCAATTGCTCGTCAAAAATAAAAAGCTTTTTAGCCAGCGCGGGTTGGTAGTTGAGCATGTCAATCAAGAAGCCCAATGCCCCCAGATTGTTTCCTAATTTGTCAAAGGTGCCAGCAGCGCGAGCGCGTTCGTCGTCGACTTCGGTAACCAGAATTTCTTCCACGCTATCGCGCATGCGTAACACCGCGTGCGCTGCCTGATCGAGACCCAGGACGGACAACACACCGCGCATCTGCGAGAAATAGGACGGGGCTTGGCGCAACGGCGTTTTATCTTTTGGGTTACGGAAAAACTGATCAAGGTGCTTTTCCAACTCACCCAAAGCACCCCGCAACTCGCCAACTACGCTCCCCATCGTTTGGCGGTCACTGACACGCCGATACAGCTCTTCCATCCAGATTTCCAGCGGCATGGGCGCGGCACCAGAACGAACAGAAGCCAACCGATCAGCCAAACGACTGGCACGAGAGGCCAATTGGGTATCGGAAGGGTCCAGGTCCTGAAATGCAGCCTCCAGGTACAAAATAGCAGTTGCAACTTCCATCGCCAGCTCGGTGGAGGGTGGTTGCGCCGAGCGAACCGTCGCATCGACACAGGCCGTCAAAGCCTTGGATAAAGGTTCGCTGGCCGGCTGGAGCTTGACCAACGAATCGCAAACCAAGCTGAACTGGTCGGCGACGTTACGCAGCTTTCCAACATCACCACCTGCAAGCGCGGACCAGCTTTCTTTCGCAGCTGCGATCCGCTTGCGTGATTGCGTCAACAACAAGGGATCAAAACGCCCGAACTGAGTAGACTCATAGTTGATTGGAGGGAATCGTTGGAGGCCATATGCGGCGCGCACCGCGATAAGTGCGCTTGCGTCGGCACTTTGCGGAGGAACCGACTGAGCACAGAAAAACAGCAGGTCTTGGCCCAATCGGTCCGACACGTTTGCTTCGCCTTTTGCCAGGGTCGCGTACTGCAAAAGAATCCGCGAAGCAGCCCGCTTGACGTGCACATCCGGCGCACTTAATCCGAGGGAAATGGCTTGAAAGAATGCCGCAGATATCTGCCAGAACGCTTTTGGTTGACGTGCAGTCTGTGCAGCGGACATTCCCACACAAACCAGAGCTAATTGACGCAACCCGGAAACATCACCACTCTTGACCAGTCGCAGGACGGCCTTGTCAAATTGCGTTCGTACACTTGCTTCATAGATTAGCGGCCCAGAACCAGCGGTAGCAACAGGCTCTAACCAACGGAAATCAAACTGCCACAGATCCGCTGGATGCGCTCGATCTGCCCCGGCGAGTTCCTGAACGTCACGGTATTGGGGAAATAGCGCAACCGATGAAACTTGTTTACCGTGTAGCAAACCTTCAAGATAATCGGTCAACGCAAAACCGGCTCGCTCCACTTTCACTGCGGAACCCTCGCTACAGAGTTCTGGATGCTCAATAAATCGTTGAACCGCAGACTCCATCGCACGCAAAACCTGCCCGGGTGCACTTAAACCAACCATCTCCAACGCACCCAGTGCTTGGTGCAACTGCTGTCGAGCAATTCGCAATTGCCCACTGTCGACCGAGCCCAGTTCGGAACCACGCGCGGTCTCAGCATCGCGAACAAACCGGCGCAGCGCACTGGATGCCGTTTCCAGCGACTTGCGAAGCTCGTCCAATACCCAGGCCAACGGGCCCAAGTCATTAACGGCCAAATCAAGGTTGTTTTCGTTGGCTTGCATGAATGACTCTAAATGAGCGTTGTGCGATTAATATTAAAACGATATCTACTGCGTGCGACACGTCAGCTACGGTTTAAGCAATTTTGAAACGGGATACCGATTGCCGCAATTCTTCTGCCATGCGTGACAGGTCACGTACTTGCAAAGCAGTTGATCTCGTGCCTTCCCCGGTTTGCTCAGTTACCGCAAAAATGTGCTGAATGTTTCCAGCCACTTCATTGGCAGATTCAGCCTCTCTGGTCGCTGAAGCGGAAATCTGCTCAATCAATTCAGCGAGTCGCCGGGACACCGCGTCAATTTCTGTTAGCGCAGTACCGGCATTGTCAGACAGCTTGGCACCTTCCACCACACCTTGTGTGGAGCGCTCCATAGCAGCTACCGCATCCTGGGTGTCGGTTTGAATCGCCTTCACGAGCGCAGAAATCTGTCTCGTCGCGTCAGCGGATCGTTCAGCTAGTCGCTGCACTTCCTCCGCAACCACCGAGAAGCCCCGACCCGCTTCGCCTGCAGAAGCTGCTTGAATTGCAGCGTTCAAAGCCAGTACGTTTGTTTGTTCGGTAATGTCAGAAATTAGCTCGGTAATCTCACCAATCTCCTGCGACGACTCGCCCAGGCGCTTAATGCGCTTCGAAGTTTCCTGAATCTGATCCCGAATTGAGTTCATACCGCCAATCGCGTTTTGTACAGCAGCCAACCCTGATTCAGCCGCCAAAAGCGATTGACGAGCCACTTGAGAAGACTCTTTCGCTTGACCGGACACTTGATTGATACGGTCGGCCATGTCCAACACCGACTGTCCGGTCTCACGAATCTCGCGCAGCTGTTCGGTTGAAGCGGCTAACAGCTCAGTAGATGTGCTCTCCACCTGGGCGGTGGTTTGAGCCACCCGAGTCGCCGTGTTTTGCACGTTACCCACCAGAGATCGCAGCTCCTCCACGGTGTAGTTCACCGAGTCAGCAATGGCACCCGTGATGTCCTCAGTAACAGTAGCTTCTTGCGTCAAGTCGCCCTCGGCAACTGTCTGCAACTCGTTCATCAATCGCAAAATGGCAGCCTGGTTTGCGTCATTCACACGTTTGGCCTCCTGCTCCTGTCCTTCAGCTTGCACACGTTGAATTTCTGCAAGCCCCTGACGTTTACGGCTGTCTTGCAATTGAACATAGGCCAATCCGACCGCGCACAAAATACCGAAGATTGCCGCTCCAGCGAGTGCAGCCAGCGCTGCGGCACTCAAGCCAGTCTGGGTCGATAACTTACCCTGCAAGTCTTCGAAATTTCGTCGTAGCGGCTCGCTGTCGGCCAGGATTGCCGCCTGAGCTTCACGCGCAGACACCAAACCCTGCAAATTTCCCAGAATGGCACCAGCTTGCCCCCTGGTTTGCTCGTAAAGTTTTAGCAGTGCATCCAAACGCTCGCGTGTTTGCGGATCTTTGGAGCCAGACAAACGTAGTTCAGGGCTACCGTCTAAAAGTCCCTGCGCAATTTCTTTGAAGGAGTTCAAATCCTTGCCTAATAAAAATACAGCCTCAGGGCTAACGCCTTCCATAGTCAGGAATTCATTTGCAGACTTACCAATACGCTGGGTCAACATCACAAGTTGGCCCGCTGCCGATATTTCAGCTGCCGCCGCACCTTGCTGGAGTTTTAAAGATGATACTGTTTCAGCAATTTCCAAAAGATCAGAGGACTGGCGGTTGATCGTGCGTAGCGCATTACCAACTTGCGTCAGAATTTTTTGTTGACCTAGTACAGTTGCCGCGTTTTTCTCTGCGCGCTCAACCAGCGGATATATTTTTTGAACATCTTCCTGATAGTTCGCCGCCAAGCTGGATAATGACTCATTACCAGATTGCAACCCGCGAACGTTACGAGCCAAGACTTCAGAGCTTTCTTTTACATCCGGGAAAGCCTGAGCACTACCCACAAGAGCTTGAGAGACAGACTTGGCGAGGCGCTGTGATTGCATCATTGCGTCACCTGTGCCCGCTACCTGCCGGGCAACACGATCTGCTTGATTTAAAGCCAATATCGTCACTGCGACCAACACAATTGCAGCCAGGCCTAACAACACCACCAATATTCGCTGGTGCTGACCGATGGTACGGCGACCCAAGCCCGGAACTGCTATCAAGTTAGTGTCGTCACCAACCGCGTCTGAATCAAAAACATCGTCAATGTTTGCTTGTTTATCAAACGATTGATGCCGAGCGCCCTGTTGCCCTGAAATACTTCCCATACTGGTTGCCATAGGATCCAGAGACGCATCAGGCATCGCTAAACTCAATCCATCGTTGCCATCGGAAAATGGATCGGTAGTTTTTTTGGAGAAAAGGTTTTTGACTCGGTCTACAACAGACATGATGCGGCCTTCCAGGTTACGTACTAAGTTTTATTGCGTTTACGCGCTGATGCTTAAAAATTGCGGTTGCTGCGACAACGACTGCAGGTTGATCTCCTGCCAAAATGCGCCCTGCGCATCCGTATAACCCATACCAAAATACTCTGGAGAGCCAAGCGGCGCTTCGTTGGAGCTAACGAACGCATCGACATTGCGCAAACCGGCCAAACGGTCAATCAGCAAAGCGCAGTTGACCTCCAGCAAAGCATTTAGAGCAACCAGTCGGGCCTCGGACCTGACGCTGTCGATACGCGTCGTGGCCTTACCGGAAACGAAACCAGCAAGATCGACCACACCGAACAGGCCACCCCTTAAATTTGCAACACCGAGGTACCAACGCTGCGTGTATGGGACCGGCATCGCCGTCGACCAGGAAAAAATTTCGCCAGACTGGCCCAGCGGAAACAGATACTTCAAACCCGCGGCCTCTACGGCAAGCCACGACACCGATGCAGGAGCTGTTTTAGCCGCTTGCAGCCTGCTGGCCAAACGACTTTGGAGTTCTCTGAGAGCTTCGCGATTAGCCATGCTGGTCTGATTTCAGATTAGCCTAAAGCTTTGATTTTCACCATCAAATCAGTAGCATCGACAGGTTTTGTAATGTAGTCCCGTGCACCTTGGCGCATGCCCCACACCCGATCAGTCTCCTGATTTTTACTGGTGCACATAATAATAGGAATATCCGAATAAAGCGGGTCGCGGCTGATTGCTCGGGTCAACTGAAACCCATTCTGACCGGGCATCACGACGTCCATTAAAATCAAGTCGGGTTTGTCTTCCGCGAGGCGTCTGAATGCGTCTTCCGCATTTTCAGCGGTTTTGACAGAAAAGCCATTTTTCTGCAATAAGTCGGTCATGAACATCAATTCCGTTTTCGAATCGTCCACAACAAGTACTTTTTGAATACCCATAAAAAAAGCTCCTATGATTCTGAAGTTCCGCCGTATTGCTTGACAGTCGTCAGCAATTGATCTTTGGTGAAAGGTTTCGTCAAATAGTCTTCAGATCCAACCATTCGACCTCGCGCCTTGTCAAAAACGCCATCTTTGGATGACAGCATAACGATCGGCACGGCAGCAAATTTAGCGTTGCGTTTGATGATTGCGCAAGTTTGATAGCCGTCAAGCCTGGGCATCAAAATGTCGCAGAAAATCAAATGCGGCTGGTAGTCATTAACTTTCGCAAGGGCATCAAAGCCGTCCTCTGCCAACAAAACTTCGTGACCGCCTTGTTTGAGGAAAATTTCGGCGCTACGACGAATGGTGTTGCTGTCATCGATCACCAAAACCTTGAATCCTGACGCTGTTGTGCTCACCGAAGCTACTCCTTTGCTTGAATCAGTTTTAGCTTGATCGTCAACATGCCGCCGACATCACGCCCCGTCATAACTGCACCATCTCGAAATCTTCTTTACGAGCTCCACATTCAGGACAAGTCCAATTCATTGGAACATCTGACCACAATGTACCGGGCTGGATGCCATGGTCGATGGCACCCACCGATTCGTCATAGATCCATCCGCAAATCAAACACATCCAGGATTTTGGTTCAATCACAGCTTAAAGCGCCTCACAATAGAATGCAACCGATTGTACAGACAGCACATGTCCTTCAGACGAATGTAGCGCGCTTTCCAACAACCACGGCACCATGACCCACTCCCCACGTCGCACCATCACCGCAATGAGCGATGCGCGTGACGCCATTGCAGATACAGACAATTCCCCGCCCGAAGACTCAGAAAACCCGGCCTGCGTGTTGGTATTTAACGCCAATGACCCCAGCGGTGCCGGTGGCCTGGCTGCTGACGTGTCGGCGATTGCCTCAGTGGGCGCACACGCTTTGCCTGTTGTCACCGGCACGTATGCACGCGACACAGCCGAGATATTTGACCATTTCGCCCTGGACAATGATGCTGTTGCAGAGCAAGCACGGGGAATTTTGGAAGATGTTCCCGTGCAGGTAATCAAGGTCGGTTTTGTTGGCAGTCCAGAAAACATCAGCGAGGCCGCTCAAGTTGCTTCTGACTATTCGGATGTACCCTTGATTGCCTACATGCCCAACCTGTCTTGGTGGGACGAAAATGAGATCGAGTTGTATCTGGACGCGTTTACCGAGCTCCTATTGCCCCAAACGACAGTGTTGGTTGGAAACCACAGCACGCTCTGGCGCTGGCTCTTACCGGATTGGAATGCGATCCGCAGTCCGTCTGCTCGTGACCTGGCCAAGGCGGCGTCCGAGTACGGGGTGGCTTACATTTTTGTAACAGGGATAACGTTGCCTGGGCAGTTTATAGACAACGTTCTGGCAACGCCTGAAACAGTTCTTTACAGCGAGAAATATGAACGTTTTGAGGCCACCTTCACGGGCGCAGGGGACACTTTGTCAGCTGCCCTGGCAGCATTGATAGCCAGCGGCAGCGATTTGACCGAAGCTGCCAGCGAAGCGCTCAGCTATCTGGACCGCTGCCTGGACGGGGGCTTTCGCCCCGGCATGGGGCATGTGGTGCCTGACCGTCTATTCTGGGCTCAGCCGTCTGGCGACGACATTTCGGACGACAGCAACGAGGACACAGGCCAAGGCCCGCCCTCCACATTTACCGGATTTGACCTCCCGCCCCATGACACCAAACATTGACCAGCCACACGCTGACCCAGCCGTTGATCGCAACCAGGCATTGTTCGAACGTGCACGCCGCCTGATTCCGGGTGGAGTCAATTCCCCTGTGCGGGCGTTCAAGGCAGTGGGCGGCACGCCACGATTTGTTCAGCGGGCGCAGGGGGCGTATTTTTGGGACGCGAACGGCAAGCGCTTGATTGACTACATCGGTTCCTGGGGCCCCATGATTCTGGGCCACGGCCATCCGGTGGTGGTGCAAGCGGTGCAAGAGGCGGTGCTCGA
>JAYUXO010000087.1:0-1984 GCA_043753505.1 Comamonadaceae bacterium | reverse complement strand
ATTGCGTGCCGCTGAGCGCCGGCATCGGCATGTCCGGGTCGGGCATTTCGGTTTCTTCGTAACCCGTGAGCAAGGCGAGGTTGCGCGGTCCACTGCTGCGTGCCGCCGCCAGGCCCACAACCGATGCAGCCGCAGTAGCAGCCACTGCCGCGGCCGCAACTTTGGTGGGTGCGGTGACACCCGCCGCCAGTGCTTTCTTGAACGCAGCAAACTCGTCAGCCTCAATCGGGTGGAACCGGGGCGGCGCGCGTTGCGCCTCTACCACCGGCGCGCTGACGGGCGCGGCTCGGGGTGCGGGTGCGGGTGCGGCAACCACCGGCATCACGAACGCGCGCGTTCCCAGCGCAACAGTCGCATCAACAGACGACGCATTCTCCAAAGCGCCAGGCGCCGTCTCCAGTGGCAGGGGGTTTGAGTCCAATGGCACTGGTGAAGAGACACGCGCGGGCACCTGGGCGCGCAGCTGACCCACCGCGACATGTTCGTTCACGCGCCAGTACACAGCGCTGACCAAAATGTCATACCTGGCCTTGGCGCTCTGCGCAATCAAGGCCTCAATTTCAGCCAAGCCTTCCGTTTGTCCACCAAATTCGCGCGCCAAATCCATCATCACGAGAAACTGCCGACCGCGCGCGTCAAGAGACAAAACCTTGAACTTGTAACTGGCTGACAACACACCTGCACGCACCATAGACTCCCGCACCACGTTGTAGAGCATTTCCCGTCGGGCCATGCGCTCGTTTTTGCGGTTAGCTGCGTGAGCGTTACTGTTACTACCGGATGCTGCCGGGCTGTTCTTGTCCGGCGAAACAGGCCGCGTCGCCTCAGCACGTGAAAGCCCTGAGCTTTCGGGCATGGACTGGCGTGCGCGTTGCGATTTGCCAGGAAATAGCCAAGACAGAAAAGACATGTTTCGCTTTCGTCAATCCGCGTGATCTGCACGCGACGGTTGCCACAAATATCCAGGTAGTCTAAGAGCGTTCGCCTTCCAACCAACCCGGCGGCTACGCCCATGTTTCCCCTTGAACCCACACAAAACCCATGGAGTTGTAAACAATTTGGCTTTGTCACAACCCTGGAAACCAAACAAAACTAAAACCAACAATTTATTTTCCGATACAAAACTGCGAAAAGATAGCCCCCAGCAACTCGTCCGCGCTCCAGACACCTGTGATCTCACCCAATGCCCGATGAGCCAGCCGAAGCTCTTCAGCAAGCAAATCCAGTGCCGGGGCTTTTGCTGCCAAAAGCTGCTGAGCACGAAGCACGCACGCAACCGTATCCCGCAAGGCCTGTACATGGCGCTGGCGGGCACTGAAATTACCCTCAGCAACCGTCTGCCAACCTGCCAATGTCAGCAGCCGCTGGCGCAATATGTCCAACCCTTGCGCCGTTTTCGCCGACACGACAACAGCGCCAGGCAACATCACGCCGGGCGCAGGCGTTACATCCGCCTTGTTCCAGACCTCTACCACTGGCACGCTTGCGGCCAACGTGCCCAACCGGGCTCGAATTGCCAGATCGGCTTGCTGATACCCAGCCAGACTTGCGCGCGTCAGATCGTGAAGAAACAACACCGCATCCGCTGACTCAATTGCTTGCCAGGCACGCGCCACGCCGATTTGCTCAACCGCATCCGCACTGTCACGCAACCCCGCCGTGTCCACCACATGAATGGGCACGCCTTCAATCTGAATGGTCTGCTGCACCTTGTCGCGCGTGGTGCCTGCAATCGGCGTCACGATGGCCAACTCCGCGCCTGCCAACGCATTAAGCAAAGAGCTTTTTCCCGCGTTAGGCTGTCCGGCAATCACCACTGTCAGACCCTCTTGCAGCAAGGCACCTTGCCGCGCGCGACTTATTAACTGCGACAGCTTTTGCTCTATATTTGATAGCTGTTTGAGCATATCCAATAAGCTCAAACGGTCTATTTCCTCTTCAGGAAAATCCAACGTAGCTTCCACGAACACCCGCAGGTTCACCA
>JAYUXO010000086.1:0-5086 GCA_043753505.1 Comamonadaceae bacterium | reverse complement strand
AGATGCCTTTGATGATGTCGGTCATGCGGCGCATTGTGGTCAAACACGGCTGACCACGAAAGCCGTTCAGCGCACTAGCAGCTATGCTTGAATCACATAAGCAGCTGACTGGTATTCCAATCGTATGGATCTCAAACAAATCGAAGCTTTTGTCCGGGTGGCCGAACTGGGCAGTTTCACGCGCGCCGCACTTTCGCTGAACATGGCTCAACCGGCGCTGAGCCGCCAGGTGCGACAGCTGGAGGTGCAGCTGCGGCACACCCTGCTGGTGCGCAATGGCCGTGGTGCCACGCCCACCGAGGCGGGCAAGCTGCTGCTGGCGCATGGCCGTGGCATCCTGCACCAGGTGGCGCTAGTACGCCAAGCGCTGGGGGCTACGCGCGGCACGCTGGCCGGGCGCGTGTCGATTGGCCTGCCGCCCAGCCTGTCACGCCTGATGGCGGTGCCGCTGGCACACGCCTTTGCAAGGCAACTGCCGCATGCACAGCTGAGCTTGACCGAAGGTTTTTCGCGCAGCATGGCCGAGGCACTGCGCATGGGCGAGCTGGACATGGCGCTGCTGTACAACCCCAACACGGGCACCGATTTCGAAGCCACGCACCTGCATGAAGACGCGCTGGTATTGATCTCGGCCGCTCTTTCCACGCAGCGCAGGCAACGTCCCATCACCCTGGCGCAGGTGGCCTGCCTGCCGCTGATCCTGCCCAGTCGCCCCAACAGCTTTCGCCTGCTGATCGACAGCGAACTGATGGCCATCGGTTGCAGCGCTGGACCGGCCATCGAGGTCGATGGCCTGAACGCCATCCTGAGCCTGGTGAAAGAAGGTCTGGGCCATGCGGTGCTTCCCGCCTACACCCTGCGCAGCCTGGACACCTTGCACCCCTTCATCGTGCACCCCTTTTCCGTGCGCCCCATCACTACGCCCCGCCTGGTCAGCCGGCTTGCCCTGGTGCGCTGCACACGCAGACCCAGCACCGCCGCGCAGGACCAGGCGGTGCAGGTGCTGACCCAGGTCGTGTTGCAGACGTTGGGTGTGTCGGGCTGATGTGTTTACAGCCCAATCGGCCACCAGCCCCTATATAAACTGCTCAAGCAGCTATCTATTTAGTAGCGACTAAGTGCCAAAATCGCGCTCGCTCACGACCAGGCCATCAGCGTCAGCACACAGCCAGTCGCCCGGCCGCACCCACACGCCTTGTATCTGGACCGCCACATCGCGCTGGCCTTCGTCGCGCTTTTCGGTCGGCAGGGGCATGGCAGCCAGTGCGTAGATTCCAACCGCTTGCGCAGCCAGCTCGGCCACATCGCGCACGCAGCCGTCGATCACCACGCCAGCCCAACCATTGCGCGCAGCCGCTGCAGCCAGGTTGCCACCCAGCAACGCCCGGCGCAGTGAGCCACCACCGTCAACCACCAGCACACGCTGCCCGCCGGGCGACTCAACAGCAGCTTTCACCAGTGAGTTGTCTTCAAAGCACTTCACCGTGACCACCTTGCCGTGACATGCGACGCGCCCGCCAAAGCTGCGGAACACAGGCGGCAGCACGCGGAAACCGCCGCTGGAATCACCCTTGTGGGCATCGCATAAATCGCAGGTCGACTTGGTTTTCATGGGGGGCTTACCTTCCAGTGACTTTTTTGATGGTGGGTTTGATGCTGTCGCGCCGCGCGGGCAGCACCGGGGCATGTTCTCGCAAGGCGTTAAGCACGATACAGGTGGCCGTCTCGGTGACCACGCAAAATTTGCTGACCACCACATCCAGATGGGCGACGTCAATCACCGCAATTTCCAGCACCCAGCTGTCTTCGCCGGTCACGTTAAACGCGTTGATCACCTCCGGCGTCTGCTCCACCAGCTTGACCACCCGCGCGTATTCCACACGCCCGACCCGCACGATGGCGCGTATGCCGTAGCCCAAACGCTGGTAGTCCACCTGCGCACGGTAGCCCTTGATGGCACCGCACAGCTCCAGCTTGCGCACCCGCTCGGTTACCGCGGGCTGGCTCAGGTGCACCACCCGACCCAGTTGGGCCATGGTGATGCGCGCATCACGCTGCAGCTCGCCCAAAATGCGCGCGTCGTAGCTGTCAAATTCAGATGTTTCGGTCATTGGGGGTTTGGACAATGAAAACAAAGGTGAGAGTGGCTCATCACCGTCAAGTGTGGATGGCCCAAACGCCTTTGGCAACCTAGCATCAACGCCATGACCACCATCGCCTCAAACCCACCGGCCGCCCTGCCTTCACCCCGCCTTTCACCCAGCCTTTTACTGCCCGCTCTGCTCGCCTGTTATCTGGTCTGGGGCTCGACTTATCTGGCCATCCGCTTTGCGTTGCTCAGTTTTCCACCATTTTTCCAGATGGGCTCACGGTTTTTAGTGGCGGGCTTGGTACTTGGAGCCTGGGTGTTTTGGCGTGAAGGCCCCAAAGCATGGCCCACGCTGACGCAATGGCGCAACGCTTTCATCGTGGGCAGCCTGATGCTGGCGGGCGGCATGGGCCTGCTGGCCAGTGCGCAACAGCACATTGGCTCCGGCCTGATTGCCACTTTTATTGCAGTGGTGCCCATGATGGTGTGTGGCTGGGGATTGCTGTTTGGCAAGCGGCCCGCACGGCTGGAGCTCATGGGCATGTTGGTGGGTGTGGCAGGGGTGGTACTGCTGGTTCAGGGGGCCAGTTTTGCGGCGGCCCCGGTGGGCATCGTGTGCATTGCAGGCGCCACCCTGGCCTGGTCGCTGGCCTCGGTGCTGCAAACCACACGCTTGCCACTCGCCCTGGGGCCAGCCGGGTTTGCCAGCGAAATGTTGTGTGGTGGCGCGGTGTTGCTGGCGGTTTCGCTGGTATTGGGTGAACAACCTGAATGGCCACCCCAAGCGCAGGCGCTGGCTGCATGGGCCTATCTGGTGGTGTTTGGCTCACTGATTGCCTTCACCGCGTACCTGTACTTGCTGGCCCATGCGTCGCCTGCGCTGGCCACGAGTTACGCGCTGGTGAATCCAGTGATTGCACTGGTTTTAGGGGTGGTTTTAGCGGGCGAGGTGGTCACGGGCGGTGAGTGGTTGGCCTGCGTCGTCATCCTGTTTGGCGTGGTATTGATCTTCCTGGGCAAGGTACAAAAAAACTGAAGCCTGCAAACCCAGCGTGGCTGCGGGTGGTTTGCTCACAAAAAAGAGGTTTCCCAATGAAAAAAGCCTGTTTTTTTACTTTCACAGCTGAATGTTCTCTAGTAGCATCGCGCTACCAATAAAAGAGCAGCCGAAACAGTCTCTCCTGGTCGGTCGTTTCCATTGGTGATTCGTCAACTTCAAAAGGAAAATTCATCATGGCAACTGCGAAGAAAGCGCCCGCTAAAAAAGCGGCACCTGCGAAGAAAGTAGCCCCAGCCAAAAAAGCTGCGGCACCTGCGAAAAAAGTAGTACCCGCGAAAAAGGCTGTGGTAGCCGCCAAGAAAGCAGCGCCTGCGAAGAAAGCTGCCCCAGCAAAAAAAGCCGCCCCGGCTAAAAAAGCAGCTCCCGCCAAAAAAGCAGCAGCCAAGAAAGCCCCGGCTGCCAAGCGCACCGTGAACGCCGCGTTCATGAAGGCCCTGACCCCGAGCGCCGCTTTGGCCGCCATCGTGGGTGCCACCCCACTGCCACGTACCGAAATCGTGAGCAAGCTGTGGGTTTACATCAAGAAGAACAAGCTGCAGGATGCCGTGAACAAGCGCATGGTCAACGCCGACGCCAAGCTGCGCGAAATCTTCGGAAAAGCCCAGGTCAGCATGTTCGAGATGGCGGGTCTGATCGGCAAGCACGTCAAATAAGTTTTCCTGGCTCCAAGGTATTCAAAGCCGCAGCGATGCGGCTTTTTTTATTGGGTTTTGAGTCAAAACAGTTTCCCGCCCCTGTGATGTGCGCTCAACCAGCTAGGTTTTTCATGGCATTTGCAGCCATTAAGGCGTTTAAAGCGCCACCGACGTCCGTTCCCCCATCGCCGCCCGCCACCGCATCAGATGCGGATGTTGTTCTCCTGGCTTGACTTTGACGATGCGGGCAAAGTCCACTGCCACCACTGCGGTGATGTCGGCGATGCTGAATTGGTCAGTTGCCACAAAACTGCGTCCCTCCATCCGGTCGTTGAGCATGGTGAAAAACTGCTGCACGCGGGCCAGCCCGCGCTGCGCCAGTTCGGGAATCTGCGGGTAGTCCACCGGTCCGGGTAAGGCGCGGTTGACCATGGCGGGGGAGCTGTTGCGCAGGATTTCGGCAATCGCCAGCAGGCCCTCGAACTCCATGCGCCATTGCCAACTGGCGATTTCGGCTTTGGCTTGCGCTCTGATACCCATCAGCGGCGGATACGGGTAGCGTGCCTCGACGTAAGCGGCAATGGCTGCGTTGTCGGTCAACAGCAAGCCGTCTTCGCAACGAAGGGCGGGCACGGTGCACTGCGGGTTGATGGTGCGGTAAGCATCGCCCATCTGTTCGCCGGTTTTCAGATCGACCTGCACGGTGTTGTGGGCCACACCTTTTTCGGCCAGCAGGATGCGTGCACGGCGCGGGCTGGGGGCGGTGGCGCAGTCAAACAAGGTGAGCATGGGCATGAGCGACGGGATCATGGCGTCGGGGCGATCTTGTCCTGGGTCTGGGTGTCGAAGTCGCTGGCATCGTGCCGCTCATGCAGCTGGCTGGAAGGCTGGCCCGTGACGCGGTTGACCATGCGGCCGCGCTGCACGGCGGGGCGCCGGGCGATCTCGTTTGTCCAGCGCAGCACATGGGTGTAGGTGTGCACCGCGAGGAACTCCCCCGCCTCATAGGCCAGGCCTTTCACCAGATTGCCGTACCAGGGCCAGATCGCCATGTCGGCAATGGTGTAGTCGTCGCCCGCCACGTAGCGCACCTGCGCCAGGTGGCGGTCCAGCACGTCGAGCTGGCGTTTGACTTCCATGGCATAACGGTCAATCGCGTATTTGATTTTTTCGGGCGCATAGGCATAAAAGTGACCAAAGCCACCACCCAGAAATGGCGCGCTGCCCATTTGCCAGAACAGCCACGACAGGCATTCGGCGCGCTTTTCACCACCTGCGGGCAGAAAAGCGCCGAACTTCTCG
>JAYUXO010000085.1:0-5103 GCA_043753505.1 Comamonadaceae bacterium | reverse complement strand
GCACGCGGGCACTGGTGGCCACGGCAGGCGAGTCGGTCAAGTCAGCCCAGGCGCAGATTGGCGTGACCGATGCGCAGATCAAAAGCGCACAAGCCGGTGTGGCCCAGCGCGAGGCCTCGCTGGCACAGGCACGCATTGATTTGTCGCGCACGAAAATCACCAGCCCGGTGGACGGCATCGTCATCAAGCGCGCGGTGGAAAAAGGCCAGACCGTGGCCGCCAGCCTGCAGTCGCCCGAGCTGTTTGTGATTGCGCAAAACCTGCAGGACATGCAGGTGGACGCCAGCATTGACGAAAGCGACGTAGGCCGCGTGCGCACCGGCCAGAAAGCCAGCTTCACGGTCGATGCGTTTCCTGGTCAGACCTTTGAAGGCGAGGTCAAGCAAGTGCGCAAAGCCGCGCAAAACGTTGCCAATGTGGTGACTTACGTGGCGGTGGTGGCGTTTTCCAACGTGGGTGGGCGACTGCTACCGGGCATGACCGCCAATGTGCGGCTGGTAACGGATCAGCGAGAGAGTGTGCTGAAGGTGCCGAATGCGGCACTGCGGGTGCGGATTGCCGGGGTCGAGCCAGCAGCGGGAGCTGCTTCAAGTCCTGCATCTGGCCCTGCGCGCGGTGCATCGGGCACCACCACCGGGCGCTCGGGCTGGTCGTGGATGTCTGAAGCAGTGGCCCAACCGGCAGGCGGTGGCGGCGGCGGCGGAGGCTTTGCCGCCATGCGCGAGCGCCTGGTGTCCGAACTGCAATTGACCCCCGAACAGCAAACCAGGCTGGACGCGATCAGCACTGACTTGCGCCCGCGCTTCATGGCTGTGCGCGACTTGCCGGAAGACCAGCGCCCAGCAGAGCGCGAGAAAATCACGGCTGACATGCGGGGCCGCATCAACGCCATGCTCATGCCCGAGCAAAAGGCGCTGTATGCGCAAATGCAGCAGAGCCGCCCAGCGCCTGCCGGGTCTCCGGTCAACCCGCCGGCAGCCGCCTCAACTCCATCGGTTACCAAGTCAGATGCTACTCAATCAATAGCTGCTTCAGCAGTATCTGCAAGGGCTGCAGCCTCAAAACCCTTGGAATCAACCGTTTCAACGCCGGCGGCGACGCCTGCAACGCCTAGCCCATCTACAGCAAATCCGGCAGGCCCCGGCGGCGGTGGCGCCGCTGCAGAGTTCCGCAACCGCCTGGTGACCGAGCTGTCCATGACCCCAGCGCAAATCGAAAAAGTTGATGCCATCTACGCCGACAGCCGCCCCAAGTTCATGCAGCTGCGCGACTTGCCGCAAGAAGAGCGAGCCAAAGCGCGCGAGCGCATCACCGCCGACATTCGTGCCCGCATTGGCGACCTGCTCACGCCCGATCAAAAGCCTAAATACGCAGCGCTGGTGGCGCAATCCGCAGGCCGAACCAGCACGCAGGGCCGCATTTACCTCATGGGTGCCGACGGCAAACCCCAGGCGCTGAACGTGCGCCTGGGCATTACCGATGGCAGCAGCACCGAATTGCTGCTGTCGCCCAATTCGCCCAACGCCGACCTGCTGAAAGAAGGCGCGCTGGTGATTGTGGGCATCGTGGCGGGCACCGGCGCACCGGCCACAAGACCTGCTGCCGCCGGGCCGCGCATGCCTTTTTAATCACGCTCTATGCCCCTGATCGAAGCCTGCGCCCTCACGAAAACCTACACCATGGGCGACCAGACCGTGCACGCCTTGCGCGGCGTGTCGCTGTCCATTGAAGCCGGTGCTTTCGTTGCCATCATGGGCGCATCTGGCTCCGGCAAATCCACCTTGATGAACATCTTGGGCTGCCTGGATTTACCCACCAGTGGCCAGTACCGCCTGGCCGGTGAAGCAGTGGAAACCATGGCCGCCGACCAGCTGGCCAGCATCCGCAACCGGCGCATCGGCTTTGTGTTCCAGCAGTTCAACTTGCTGCCCCGCACCAGCGCGCTGGAAAATGTGGAGCTGCCCATGGTCTATGCCGGCATTCGCGCCATTGAGCGCCGTGAGAAAGCCATGCTGGCACTGCAAAAAGTAGGTTTGGGCGAGCGCTTTCATCACACACCATCCGAGCTGTCCGGGGGCCAGCAACAGCGGGTGGCCATTGCACGTGCGCTGGTCAACAACCCCCAACTCATATTGGCTGACGAACCGACCGGCGCGCTCGACTCGCAAACCAGCGAAGACATCATGCGGCTGCTTACCGACCTGAACGCCCAGGGCATGACGGTGGTCCTGGTCACGCATGAGGCCGACATTGCTGTCTGGGCGCGCCGCAAGATCGTGTTTCGCGATGGGCACATCGTGGAGGATGTTTCTCAAGATCGAGCAGAGGGGGCAAATCGGGGTCAGGTTCCAATTCACGACACGGCCTCTGTCGGCGCGCAAAACGCCAGTACGAAATTGGACTCTGACCCCAATTTGTCCCCGGCCTGCGACGCAGGGACCATGCCATGAACTTTCTTGCTGCCCTGCGCAGCGCCCTCAGATCGCTGGCCGCCAACACCCTGCGCAGCATCCTGACCATGCTGGGCATCATCATTGGCGTGGCCGCTGTCATCACCATGATTGCCGTGGGCAAAGGCGCCACCGACCGCGTGCAGGAGCAGATGAAGGGCCTGGGCTCCAACATCATGCTGGTGCTGCCGGGTGGCGTGACAGCGGGCGGTGTGCGCCTGGGCGCACAGACCGGCCAGTCGCTGACCGAAGAAGACGCGCTTGCTATTGGTAAAGAAGTGCCTGAAGTGCAAGTGGCCGCGCCCAGCATGCGCACCGGCGCACAGGTGGTGGTGGGCAACACCAACTGGAGCGCCAGCATCTTCGGTACCACCAACGACTACCTGGAAGCCCGTGAATGGCCACTGGCTGGTGGCCGCGCTTTTGAGGCGGCGGAAATGCAGGGCTCGGCCAAAGTGGCCATCATTGGCCAGACCGTGGCGCAGCAACTGTTTGGCGACGCCGACCCGCTGGATCAGGTCATTCGCGTCAAGAAAATCCCGGTCACGGTGATTGGCCTGCTGGAGCGCAAAGGCCAGAACTCTATGGGCCAGGATCAGGACGACATCGTCATCGTCCCCATTTCCACCTACCGCAACCGCATCCAGGGCGGCAGCGGCGGCAAGCTCAAACGCATCGGCTCGGTTAGCGTGAAGGTGCGCGAGGGCCAGAGCATGAAGGCCGCCGAAGACAACATCAAGGAGCTGTTGCGTCAGCGCATGAAGGTGCAGCCCGGGGCCGACGAGCCGTTTTCCATTCGCAACCTCACCGAAATCCTGCAAGCCCAGGAAGCCTCCAGCCGCATCATGACCCTGCTACTGGCCGCAGTGGCCGGCATCAGCCTGGTGATTGGCGGCATCGGCATCATGAACATCATGCTGGTCAGCGTCACCGAGCGCACCCGCGAGATCGGCCTGCGCATGGCGGTGGGCGCGCGGGGCCGGGACATCCTCACGCAGTTTTTGATTGAAGCCGTCACACTCAGCCTGATTGGGGGGGCCATTGGCGTGCTGTTGGGCGGAATCGCTACCTGGGCGGTGGGCTACTTTGCGGGCTGGCAAGTCAGCATGACGGCATCGTCCATCGTGCTGTCTGCCGGGTTTTCGGCGTTTGTGGGTGTGTTTTTCGGGTTTTATCCGGCACGGCGGGCGTCAAAATTATTGCCGATTCAAGCGCTGCGCTACGAGTAGACCCGTTGGCAAGTGCGTCACGGACCTCAAGCAAAATCGGGTGGTGACCGAATTGGTATCCGCTTAACCTGCTATACAAAAAAATAGCAATCACCCCTACAGACAATGGACATCACCCTGCTCATCAAAGCTGCCATCATGGGCATCGTGGAAGGTCTGACCGAGTTTTTGCCTGTCTCCAGCACTGGGCATCTGATTCTGGCGGGTGCCCTGCTGGGCCTTGACGATGCCAAGGGCAAGGTGTTTGACATTGCCATTCAGACCGGCGCCATCCTGGCGGTCATCATTGTTTACTGGCAAAAAATCCGCAGCACGCTGGTGGCCTTGCCGACCGAGCAGCAGGCTCAACGCTTTGCCTTGAACGTGTTCATTGCTTTTGTGCCGGCCGTCATCCTGGGTTTGCTGCTGGGCAAAGCCATCAAGGCCAATCTGTTCACGCCCGTGGTGGTGGCTACTGCCTTCATCGTTGGTGGTTTCATCATTTTGTGGGCTGAAAAACGCCCGCAGTCCGAGGCCCGTATTCACGATGTCGATCAGATGCGGCCACTGGATGCGTTGAAACTGGGCCTGGTGCAATGCCTGGCGATGATTCCTGGCACCAGCCGTAGCGGAGCCACCATCATCGGAGGCATGTTGCTGGGCCTCAGTCGCAAGGCTGCTACCGATTTCTCGTTCTTCCTGGCCATTCCCACCCTGATTGGCGCAGGTGCTTACAGCTTGTACAAAGAGCGCGCCCTGCTGTCGCCAGCTGACATTCCCATGTTCGCCGTGGGCCTGCTGTTTTCCTTCATCAGTGCCTGGCTGTGCATCCGCTGGCTGTTGCGCTACATCGCCACGCACAGCTTTGTACCGTTTGCCTGGTATCGCATCGCGTTTGGCGTGGTGGTGCTGATCACCGCCTACACCGGCTGGGTGAAGTGGTCGGCTTGAGCATCAACACGTCAAACCCTTGATCGCAGCATCAATGGCTGCTGCCGTATCGCCGGGCCGCTCCATTGGAAACAGGTGCGTGCCCGGGAGCATGCTGATGTGGCCCCGCGCGAGTTTTTCAGTCATCTGCATGCCCACCTGCTTCATCTCCGCCGACTGATCGCCGCCGATGAACGCGACCGGACATTGCATCGGATGGCGGCGCAGCAAGCGATCCAGGTTGTCGGGCAGCGTGTTGTAGATCAGGGTTTCAATGTCCCGGTCAAAACTGAGCACCCGTTGGTCATTTTCATCATGTGTTCCGTGCGTGATGTAGTCAGCCAGCACCTGCGGCTCCCACTTGGCGAACGCCCTTTTGTGCTGAAAGTGCGCCAGTGCCGCCTGCGCACTAGGCCAGTGGTTTTTGCGTTTGCGGCTGACGCTGGCGGGCGACACCGAGCCGACCAGGCGCGTGCGCTTGATCATGCCCAACGTCGTCGCACGCCAGCCGCCCA
>JAYUXO010000084.1:0-2000 GCA_043753505.1 Comamonadaceae bacterium | reverse complement strand
TTGAGCGCAACATCGAAGTGCGCCTGTTCAACCCTTTGCCAGGCTCGCGCAGTTCGGGCCTGGGCAGGGTGATCGGTTCGTTAAACGACGTGAACCGCATCCAAAAACGCATGCACAACAAGCTGTTCATCGCCGACAACGCGATGGGCATCACCGGTGGGCGTAACCTGGGCGATGCTTACTTTGGCCAGAGCGTTGACAGCAATTTTGTAGATCTGGATGTATTGGCTGCAGGCAGTATCGTGCGAGACATGTCGGCCAGTTTTGACCGTTACTGGAACGACCCGCTGGCCTATCCCGCCCAAGCGCTGCTCAAATCGGACGAGCTGGACGCTTTGCGCGAGGCGGCCAAGCCCGGGCTCGACGGTGCAGCGCCAAACATGTCATCGGTTGCGGGTGCCGCCTGGATGGCAGGGAGCAAAACTGCAGTGCTGCCGGACGTGTCGCCTACAGCCGTGGTCGCACCGATATTCAATCTGCAACAGATGACCTTGACCTGGGCACCCGCACTGCTGATGGTCGACAAGCCCGGCAAGCTCGCACCGGACGACGAGGAAGCCGCCGCCGGTGACACGTTGATCGATGGCCTGCTGCAATTGATGGGCCAGGCCAAACAGGATGTGCTGATCGTCTCGCCGTACTTTGTGCCGGGTGCGCCCATGATGAAGACCTTTGCGCAGCTGCGTGCACGCGGCGTCCGCGTGCGGGTGCTCACCAATTCGCTGGCCTCCAGCGATGCCCCATTGGCGCACGCAGGCTATGCGCGTTACCGTAAAGCGTTGTTGGGTCTGGGCGTCGAGCTGCACGAACTGCACGTGGCCCAAATTGCCAAAAACGGTGCCAAAACAGGCATGGTCGGATCCGGCGGCTCCAAAACAGGCAGTGGCGGCGTGTCAGGTTCAGGGACAAATCCCGGCATCGGTTCCGGCGCTGGCTCTGGAGCCAAATCCAGAGCCAGCCTACATGCCAAAGCCGTCATCATCGACAGCCGTCTTGCCGTCATCGGCTCGATGAACCTGGATCTGCGCTCTCAATTAAAGAATAGCGAAGTAGCCTTGCTGATTCGCAGCACAAGCTTGTCGCGTCAAGCCAGCCAACAGGTCACCAACACCATCACCCAGGGCGCTTACCGGGTGGAGATGTCTGGTGACGCCTTGGTGTGGCGTGCGCCAGCGGGAGCAGACTACCCCGACGCCACCAGCGAGCCTGATGCCGGTTTCAGGCAAAAGATGATGGTGAACGTGTTGGGTCCATTTGCACCGGATGAAATGCTTTAGGTCAACCTAACCCCCGCGCAAAGACCGCGCAAACAGCCCCAAGCCACCCACCAGCAAGACCAGAATAATGATGAGGTCGAGCAACGACATGGTGCGGATGGTGATGTTCAAACTCATCAACACGCCCAGCACGATGGCACCCAGCGCACCCGCCGCCAGAATCCAGCCCCACACCGATTTGGCGTTGTAAAAAATCCAGCCCACGCCGAACATAAACGGAATCAGCAAGCCACCGCCCGTAATGCCCACGCCACCCCCGCCGCCCAGTGGCACGCGGTACAGCGCGTAACCCAGACTGAAGCCGTGTGAGACCACGATGTTGTCCAGCAGCAGGTAGCCACCGGCGCAGGCCATGATCAGGCCCAGGAAAAAAATGGGCGTTCCGCCGGGGGTGCCACCGGCACCGCGTGAGGGGTAGGACATGGTTTGTGAAACTTTCCGTTGATGTGCTGTGATCGGGTAACAGTTTAAGAACTCTTTGCGGTGGCTTGTAATGGGGAAATTTGGGGCCGCAAGTCGATACCAATCACCGCCAGGCTGATCTCACCATGCCTGGCAAGCTCAATTTCGGCAGCTCGACCGGAAAGATGGTCTATCAGCGCAGAAAAGCTCAAGCGGCCACCCGTCGTGGGGCATTTCCACCATGCTTCCTTGCCTTCGTAAGTCAACAACAGAATTCCTGCTCGTCGATGGTCGTGCTTGGCAAACGCCTGTATTTGCGCG
>JAYUXO010000083.1:0-2009 GCA_043753505.1 Comamonadaceae bacterium | reverse complement strand
GGCTGCTTGTCCCGACGACTACGTGCTGTCGCCTGCGCTGTCCCGACAACTGGCCCAAACCATGGCCACCGCATTGGCAGGCGACGCAGCCGCCAACGACTACGCCCTGCGCCACGTGCTACCCGAAATGTTGTGCGTGCTGGACCCGCCTGCTATGGACGCCATCACCGCCGTACCGCCGCCGCCCAACCCAACGCCGTCCGTGACTGCGCAAGCGGCGCAGCTGGCCCGCATTGCCACCGCGCGGCGTACGCTCGCCGCTTTGGTGCCCGTTAAAACACTATCAATTTAATAGCTGCTTGAGCATTATTTATAAGGTCTGGCGCTGCTTTTTGACCCTGAACACCATCCATATCACCACTCGCACACCACCATGACCCAAACCCTGCGCCAACACGCCGAACAGCAATTTGCCGACGAACTGGCCGCCATTGCGCGGGTAGACCAGCGTCAGAAGCCCACCAACTGGAAGCTCTCGCCCTGGGGCGTGGTGACGTATTTGATGGGTGGCAAGCTGGACGGCGGCTTTGTCGTCAGCCCCAAATACATCGGCAGCCAGCGCCTGATGGAAATTGCCGTGTCCACCCTGGCCACCGACCGCGCGCTGCTGCTGTTTGGCGTGCCCGGCACCGCCAAGTCGTGGGTGTCGGAGCACCTGTCAGCTGCGGTGAGTGGCGACTCGACCATGCTCATTCAAGGCACGGCCGGCACCAGCGAAGAGCAGCTGCGCTACGGCTGGAACTACGCCCAGTTGCTGGCGCACGGCCCCAGCGAAAAAGCCCTGGTGCCCAGCCCGCTGATGAACGCCATGCGGCTGGGCAAGATCGCGCGCATCGAGGAGCTCACCCGCATTCCCGCTGACGTGCAGGACTCGCTGATCACCGTGCTGTCGGAAAAAACCCTGCCGATTCCCGAGCTGGGCACCGAGGTGCAGGCCACCCGCGGTTTCAGCGTGATTGCCACGGCGAACAACCGCGACAAGGGCGTCAACGAGCTGTCCAGCGCGCTGAAACGCCGCTTCAACACCGTGGTGCTCCCCCTGCCCTCCACCCAGGACGAAGAAGTCAGCATCGTCACCAAGCGCGTGGCGGAGATCGGTCGCTCGCTAGACCTGCCCGCCGAGCCGCCCGCACTGGCCGAGGTGCGCCGCGTGGTACAAATTTTTCGCGAGCTGCGCAGCGGCCAGACGGACGACGGCAAGACCCGCATCAAGTCCCCCACGTCCACCTTGTCCACGGCAGAAGCCATCTCGGTGATCAACGCCGGCATGGCCCTGGCCGGCCACTTTGGCGACGGCCAGCTGCGCAGCGCCGACATTGCCTCTGGCCTGATCGGCGCCATCATCAAAGACCCGGTGCAAGACCAGGTGGTGTGGAACGAGTACCTGGAAACCGTGGTGAAAGAGCGCGGGGAGTGGAAAGATTTGTACCGGGCGTGTCGGGACCATGACTGATGATGAATGACGTCGCGCAGCAGGTTTTGACTTGCGCCTTCCCGCCTTTGGGGGAAGGCAGGCACGGGAGCTTTGCGCTCGGACCTAACACCGCACTTTTTCTCAAACCGCCTGCCCCCATCCCAACCTTCCCCCAGCGGGGAAAGGGGCAAAACTGGCGGCGTCATGTAGCGGGTGGTGCCAGGTTTCACAGCGTGCGGGCGTTGCTCCCTCTCCCGCGTGCGGGAGAGGGAGGAAAACCGTGAGTACTCCCACAACCCAATTCTTCGGCATCCGCCACCACGGTCCCGGCTGCGCGCGCAGCCTGCTGCAGGCACTCAACGCCTGGAACCCCGACTGCCTGCTGATTGAAGGCCCGCCCGAGGCTGACGACCTGCTGGTGCACGCAGCGGACCCCGAGTTGCGCCCGCCGGTGGCCCTGCTGGTGCACTGCCCGGCAGAACCCACGATGGCCTCTTTTTACCCGTTGGCCGACTTCTCGCCAGAGTGGCAGGCCATGGTGTGGGCTGCACAAAAAGCTGTGCCCACCCGCTTCATCGACCTACCGCAAACCCAC
>JAYUXO010000082.1:0-12490 GCA_043753505.1 Comamonadaceae bacterium | reverse complement strand
CCCGTGCGTGAGATGTCGCCTGTCCCGGTGGTGCTGACGGCAATGGCGGCGGTGGCGGACGTCAAACCGGTATTGGTCGAGTTCGATGTCAGCGTGCCTACAACCCAGGCACCATTGTTTTGCGCCGAAATACGGCCGTTGTTGGCGTTGACGTTGGTCAGCACAGAGGAGGTGATGGTGTTGACCAGCGTCACATCGCCTGCCCCGGTGTTGTTTACATTCAAGAAGTTGCCAATCGAGTTAGCGACAGAGCCCAGCGTGAGCCCAGCCACCGAGGTAGACGACCAACTGTTGACGATAACGGGTTGCGTCTGTGTGATGGGCCCTGCGGAGATGATGGTGGCGGCATTGGCCTGCAGTCCTGCAGTACCCGCCACAGTGCTGATTTCCAGCGGTGTGGCGTTGCCGGTGTACTGAAAAATACCAAGCGTCGTGCCGCTGATGAATGAAGTCGAATTACCTGCGTTGGTCAAGGTCACGGTACCGCTGTTGGCGTTCAGTTGATTGGCGGACACGGCGGATGCCTGCGTGATGGCACCCGCAGGGGCCGTGACAAGGCTGAGCACCGGCGCCTGGCCTGGCAACAAAGTGATCGGTGCGCTGATGTTGATGTTGCCCGTCTGGCTGGTCCCGCCGATGGCCAGCGTGCCCGTGGTGATCAGATTCAGCTCTGCGTTGGACAGGCCTAGCGTGTTGGCTGCCGTGTCGACTGCGGTACCCAGGTCGATCAACGTGCCTGGCGTTTGGGGCACCAGCGTGACCCGCCCGACAGCAGAACCTCCCGAGTTCACCGATCCACCGCCCAGGTTGATTCGATTGGCTTCCAACGTGATGGTGCCGCTGTTGGTGGCGACGCTGCCGCCGGTCATGTTGATCGCCACACGCTGCGGCGCAGGCGTTGGCGCGGGCGCTGCGGTGCTGCCTTGCAAGGTGATGTTGGTCAACAAGGTGCTGCCGACGTTGGCACCTGTGACCAGTTGCAGCCCGTCGCCGTTGGCCGCACTGGAGCCGCCTTGCAAGAGAATGGATGCACCACCTGTCGTGACCGCACCAGCTACCCGCAAACCCACGCCCTCGCTAGTGGCAGCCGACGTGGCGTTACCGTTGATTTGTATGCTACCCGTGGTGCTGGAAATCGCTGTGCCCGTATTCAGGTTGACACCATAGGCTGGTGCGCCCAAGCCGACACCCGCCGCGGTATTGCCCGTCAAGGTAATGGCGCCCGAGGCCGAGCTGATGTTGCTGCCGGCAATCAGCAAGCCACTGGGCGAGCCCACGCTGTTGCCGCCCGATGTCAGGTTACCCGTGAGGTTGATCGTGCCAGTGCCGGCGGTCTGAATCAGCGAGCTTCCCGTGATGTGCAGGCCGTGTGCGGTGTTGTTGTTGCCCGCGGGCGGCGCGGTAGCCACCAGCAGGTTGCCGCCGGTCGATGTGAGGCTGGTGCCCGACAGGCGAATGCTGGAGTTGGCACTGTTGACGGTGATGGCACCAGCGCCCGCGTTGAGCACACTGCTATTGGCCAGCACGCCAAGGGCATCGGCGTTGGAATTGTTGCCTGCCAGCGTGATGGCACCCCCGCCAGACGAAATGGTGGCACTGGTCAGGTTCACAGCGCCCACGCTGGTGCCGCTGATGTTGTTGCCGGTCAGCGTGACGGTGCCGCCGTTTGCGTTCAGTTGCGAGCCCGCCAGCAGGACAACCTGTCCGCCGACGGTTGAAGGCGCCACTACATCTTCAGCAAAACCGCTTTGAAAGTTCAGGTTCAGTGCGCCAGCTGACGAGGAAATGACCACGCCTGCATTCACGGTGATGTTCTCGTGCGCAACTAGTCGCAGCGTGGTGGGACCGCCGCCAGTCTTGGTGATGTTGGTGGCTACCACGATGCTGGACTCGTTGGGTGGGCCCGGCGTAGGTGCTGGCTGTGTGACTCCGCCGGTGGTTTTGATGGTCACATTGCTGCCGCTGTTCAAAGCCGTTTCGATCAATGCAGGCGCGATGAATGACTCATTGCCAGCCCCGCCGTTGCTGCCGCCAAAAATAGCTGGCCCAGGTGCCGCGGCAGGTGCCGTCGGCACGCCAACACCAATGGTGATCTGATTCGGATCTAGCAACCATTCCCCACCCACTCCGCTGCCCGAGCGCGCGTTCACGCGGGCTGCGGTTTGCACATCCAGGTAGCGCTTGCCCGAGGTTTCCACCAGGCCGCCGTTGCCACTGAGCAGGCCGCCGCGTGCGCTGATGTCGGCTGCCGTGCGGGTGGCACCATCGCTCCACAGCACCACGGTGCCGCCGTTGCCGTGCCCGGTGGCATCGGCGTTCAGGGTCACGCCCGCTTCTGCGGTGGTGTTTTGCGCGTTGGCAATGCGGCTGTCGCCACCCTGCCAGCCGCCGCCAATCAAGGCTTCCCCGCCGCCGTGGGTGCCACTGACTTCGATCGCTGCCCCACTTTTGAGCAGCACTTGTTGCCCGGTTGCATGCACCTGTCCGCCGATGCCGCTGGCCGCAGCGGCCTGCACCCGGCCAGAGATCTCCAACTGCTCTGCTGCCTTGAGCGTGACTTTGCCGCCCTGCGCCGTCACCGCGGTGGCCTGAATCAAGCCGCTGTGCTTGAGCGTGCCCGCAAAAATGCCCACCGCATCGCCTTGTAGGGAGCCGAGGTTCACCGCCGTGTCCGTGGGTGCCTGCAAATGCATCACGATGCCCTCTAACCCCCGGCCCGTCACCTCAACCCGCTGGCCTGCCGCCAGCACCGTGCTGCCATTGGGCGACTGAATCAAGGCAGCAGACCCCGTGTCCAGGTGCGGCGCGATCAACAGCACATCGCCATTGCGGGCCAACACACTGCCATGGACCACCACGTTGCCCGTCGCTGCTGCCCCATCGCCAAACCGCATGCGCCCGGCCAGCGCATCGGCATCGCTCATGCGCAGGGTGGAGGCGGTAAAGCCGTTGGTGTCCACCACCGCACCGGCACCCACGGTAATGCCCGAGGGGTTGACCAGCACCAGTCGACCGTTGGAGCCCAGCGTGCCCAAAATGGCTGAAGGGTTGTTGCCCGTCACCCGGTTGATCGAGGTGCTGGTGGTGGTGGGCTGGTTGAAATAAGTGCCTGTGCCCACCGGCACGTTAAAGCTCTGCCAGTTAATGGCCGAATGCGAGGTGCCCGCGCCGTTTTGGGTGGTGACGGTCGTCTGGTTGCCCTGGGTGGTCACGGTCGCCGCGCCGTGAACGGCCTGGCCCCCCACCGGTTGGGCCACAGCGCTGGCACCCGCCACTGCAAAAGCGGCGACAAATGCGTGGGTAAAACTGCGTTTAAAGGCTTGCGCCAAGGCCAGCGACAAGCGGCTGGGGTCGTAGCCCTGGCTGGCGGGGCTGGCGCTGGCAGAGCTGGCGCGGGTAGCACGTGTCGGTGTGCAGGTTGTCAGCATGGGCATGGACATAAACTTCTCCAGGACATCTGAACCCACTGTCGGTTGCTATATATTTAATAGCTGCTTGAGCAGGTTCTAAAAGGACAAACAGGGCATTTCGTTCAAAACAGCTGGTTTTGTATTCAGAAGCGATTGCGGCACGCTGACAAGGGCACTGGACACTGGACATTGCAGCAAGTGGATCGTTGGTAGGCTTGCACCGGAATCTCCTGGGAAACAACAGCAAGAGCATTCTGTCACGCATACATCGCAAGCCCCCGCGAAAAACCTGCATGAGCGGGCAAAGTGGTGTGCAGGAAGCCACATCGGCCGGATCGCCCACATGTTTCACAGGCTTCGTATGGGCGGCCACAGGCGTTGTTGGAAACGGGTCGCTCTGATGGCAGATGACCGCGCCCTGCGGACTGCGATAGAAGATGACTGGAAGGGAGGCAGCGTGAAGCCTGGACATATGTCATGCAGCCGCGCCAGCGGCACCGTAATGGGGTGTGACACCGCAACCTGCCTCGAACCTCTTGCGCCGTCATCCCCGCACAGGCGGGATCCAGGCGTGAGGACGGGCAGGCCAACGGTTTTTGCAGTCCCTGACGTGGATTCCCGCCTGCGCGGGAATGCGCGGGAATGACGGAGACGATAGAAATTGCTCTCAATTTAATAGCTGCTTGAGCAATGAATACAAGGTCTGGATAGCGATCTGGCTTGAAATGACGTCACGATTCAGCTTGCACCACCTGTCTTGCCCCTTCCCGCCTCTGGGAGAAGGCTGGGATGAGGGCTTTCGGTCAGACACAACGCACCGAAGCAAAGCCGACGCACGCCAGGGCGGCGCGCGGAACAAGCGTTGACATATGCGTGCCCCCATCCCTAATTTCCCCCAAAGGGGAGAGGGGTTGCGCGCGCAGCGTGGACCAGTGGTTACTGCGGTCGGCATTGCGTGTTGGTGATCACGATGTCGTCTTCGCCGAGCCTGTTTTGACCACTCTCCAAAGCCACCAGCCGCGCAAATTGGGCCGGAAAGCTCTCGACTTGGCGTGAGGGGTCGGGGTCGTTGCTGACGGCATTGGGTACGGGAGGAGCCGGTGGCGTGGGCGGCAGTACCGGTGGTAACACGGGCGGTGGCACGGGTGGCAGTGGAGGTATGGGAGGCACCACCACCGGTGGCAGCGTGGGTGTGGGGCTGGGCACGGTGACGGTAGGTGTGGGCAAAGTGGGCGTGGGGGTAGGCGCCGTCACGGTGGGTGTGGGCAGCGTCGGGGTGGGGGTAGGCACCGTCACGGTGGGTGTGGGCAACGTGGGGGTGGGCGTTGGCACCGTCACCGTGGTGGTGGGGGTTACGCTGGGTGTGACGGGCAGGGGCGGTTCGGGTGGCACCAGCAGGGCTTGCGACGCAGAGTTGTTGCCGGTAAAAGAATCGGGCTGAACAGTCACTACAGACGCTGCAACCGTGTAGGCCACGTTGGCTGCGCCTACAAAAAACTGAATCACGGTGCTGCTGCTGGCACCGGGCAACAAACCGATGACCAGCGACACACTGCCACCCGTCGGGTCGGTGATCACCACCGTGCCGGTGCCGGCGGAAGGGCCGGTGTTGTTCACCGTGACCGCCACGCCATTGGTCACGCCCAAGGTCAGCCCGGTCACACCCACCGACACGCCGAAGTTGACCAGCGGGGTCAGGTTGATAGCACCCGTGGTGGTGTTGTTGGTCGCAACCGTGTCAGACAACAAGCCCGATACCGTGACCACGGGCACCAAGATACCCGTCGCTGTGGATGAGATGGGGTACGACACGGTGACCACAGTGGAAGACCCGGGCGGCAGGGTGCCTACCGGGACCGTCACCGTGCCGCCGGGCAAACTGGTCACCAGGCTCAGCGTGTCGGTATTCGCCCCAAGATTGGACACGGTAACCGTGAATTGCCCGCCACTGCCTGGCACTGCACTGGGCGCGGTAAATGTGGAAACCGCAGGGTCTGAACTGGGCAGGGGCTGTGCCACGATGACGCCCAACTGCGCCGTGGATGTGCCCGCCAGCGTGGCGGTTGTCACGGTGCTGTTGCCGGTGGCAATGGCCAGCGCCGCGCCGTTGCTTGCGAACACGATGGCGTCGGCGTCCTGGCCAGCGCCGGCTGTCAAGTTCAAGCCGCCCCCCGTAATGGTGACTGGCCCGGTGGAGCTGACGCTGGCAAAGCTGGCGGTGCCAGCGCCGCCAGTCAAGCTGACATTGTTGCTGGGTACGGTCAGCGTGATGCCCGCCGGGCCGGACGTGATAGAGGCGGTGGCGCTGGCACCGCTGCCACCCGAGACGCTGATACCCCCAGGTGAGGAGGCTGTGACGCCACCGATGCCCTCGATGGCTGCTTGGCTTCTCAAGCCGCTGCCGCCGATCACGCTCACAGGGTTCGTGGTGCTGTTCAGGTAAACCGTTCCTGCGCTCTTGATAGCCGCGCTGCCTTCGTTGGCCTGCAGGGTGATGTCGGAAGCGGTTGCTGAGGTTCTGCCGACAGAGTTGATGATGGAGCTTGCTGTGTTGCCAGAGGCCGTTGAGCCATCTAGAGTCAACGCGCCGGTAGTGGCAATGCTCAGCACCACATTTTGAGCATCAACCAAGGCGTTGGACCCGGTACCCGTGCCCGCCGCTAGGCTCATCGCCGACGCTTGAACCGTCACGGTGCCTGCGGGTGCCATGACGCTGGCGCTGCCGCCCGCGCCCGCATTGCCAATAGTGAGCGCGCCGGTGGCTGTAATGCCCACGCCGGTTTGGCCTTGCAGTACGGCACCACCGGCGACGGGGCTAGCTCCCCCGGTGATATTTACATTGCCAAGCATCAAGGTACTTACATTGACCGAGCCAGCGGTGGCGAGCACCGTCACGGTGGAAAAACCAGCGTTTCCGCCCTGCACCAGCAAGCCGCTACCACCCGCGTCAATGGTGATATTGCCGCTGGTGGCCTGGATGGTGGCTGCGCTGTTGCTAGTGCCGCCCAAGAGTTGGATGCCGGCTGACATGCTGTTGGCCGTCAGCGTGATTGAATCAGCGTTGACGCTCAGCGTGTTGCCGACACCGCCACCGCCTTGCATGACCAGGGCGTTTGACGCGATGCTGCCAGCAGTAAAGCTTGCGCCATTGGCTACGTTGATGCTGGTGGGCGCAGCAGTGGCGGTTGAGCTGACAAAAGGCGCGCCGCCGATCGCCACCTGGCCCAAGCTGCTGGCAACCGTCAGACTGTTTGCCGCCAACGAAACGGGCGAAACTGCCCCTGTCACCGAACCAATCCTCACGCCGTTGACGCCATTCAGGCTCAAGCTGCCAGTGGTCGTGATGCCGACGATTGCACTTTGCACGCTGGTGCTGGCTACGGTGATGGTGTTGGCCGCAATAGTGATGGTTCCGGCCGTGACCGATACCGGTGCTGTTTCGGTGCCCGCTGCGCCAATGGCTAGGGCGCTGCCGGTTGCGAGAATGTCAAAGGTACCCGTCACACTGCTGGCGCCCTGGCCCAACCGGGTGGCGTTGCCCGGGCCTGTCACGGCCAAAAACGCATTGCCGCCGGCGTTGACAGAGAACACTGGCGCATCCACGGCAATACGCGCCGTTGACGCACCCACAATGCCATTGGGTGCCTTCAACACCACGCTTTGAACGCCTGTGAGGGTGTTGCCAACGGCGTTCCGAAAGATATTGCCTGGGCCCTGGTTGTCCAGAAAAATGTTGTTGGCCGCGATGTTGCCTGCATTGATGTTGCCGCCTCCGCCAGTGCCGGTTGAAACATTCAGATAGACATTTCCGCCGACAGTGATGGGCGCAGACTGCGAAATGCCGCCTGCGCCCGGATCTCGCCAACCAGCCGTGACGGACGCAGCGGTTACGTTGCTGGAGTTGGCGGTGATCTGCAGGTTTGAATTGGCACCCGTCAAACTGATGGCCGAGCTGACGTTTACTGTGCGGCCCGCTTCCATATTCAAAGTGCCATTGGTTGCCGCACCCAGCGCCCCATTCACATCGATATCGTTGGTGGCTTGCAGGGTCAGCGTGCCGCCGGCCAAGCTACCCAGCAGGCCATTGATGGTGCCGTTGTTGATAAACAAAGTGATACTGCCACTATCGGGAAAGGTTACGTTGCCGGTAATCGGCGCGCCAACTGAAGTCGTGATGAAAATATTTTTCGGATCCAGCAAGATCGACCCCGCTACCCCCTTCGGCGCACCCACCGCTGCCGTGCCGTTGAACCCCAGTTGTTCCTTGCCCGACACCTCCACCTGCCCGCCGTTGCCGCCCAGTTGTCCGCCCTGAGCCAAGACACCGCCGCTGAACGCAGTGTTTCCATCGGACCACACCACCGCTGTGCCAGCACTGCCCGTGCCCTGGCCAGAAACATTGATTCGGCTGTTGCCGTCGACCGTGGTGCGTTGCGAGTTGGTCAGGCCAGCGTCTTTGCCTTGCCAGCCGCCGCCCACCAGCACCTGACCGGCTTGTTTCGTGCCCGTGGCTGCAATGGTGGCTCCTTGCAACGCCACGGTGTTGCCCTCGACCGTGACGCGCCCGCCGGTGCTGGCTTGGCCTGTACCGCTGGCATCCACCGAACCCTCCACAGTCGCGGTGTCAACCGCCTTGAGTACCACGCGCCCGCCCTCCAGCACCGCATTGCGCGCCACGATGGCCCCGCTGTGGCGCAATTGGCTGGCAAATATGCCCACCGCGTCGCCCTCGAGTCGACCCAGGTTCACCACCTTGTCGGTCGGTGCCTGCAGCTCCAGCGTGATGCCTTCCAGCCCCCGGCCCGTCAACATGACATGCTGGCCCGCGGCTAGCATGACGGTGCCGTTATCGGCCTTGACCAAGGCTTGCGTGCCCACGTTGATTTGCGGCGCAATCAACACGATGTCGCCATTGCTGGAGCGCAGCATGCCGTCGATCTGAATGCTACCGCCGGAACCTGAGAACTTGCCTTTGTTCAACAACCGGTCGGCCTCAGACATGTTCAAGGTGCTGGCAATGAAGCCAGCGGTGTCCACCACCGCGCCTGCGCCCACCACGATGCCTGACTGGTTGACCAGAATCACCCGCCCGTTGGAGCTCAAGGTGCCAAAAATCTTGCTCGGGTCGTTGCTGACCACGCGGTTGAGCACGCTGGAATCAGCGCCTTGCTGCTGGAAGTGGGTGGTGTTACCGGCGGGAATGTTGAAGGTCTGCCAGTTGATGACGGTGCCGGGCGTGTTGGTGACCGTAAGGCGGTTACCTGCAGCGTCAAACGTGGCGGCACCCTGGGTGACCACCGGGCCGACGGGGTTGGCCTGCATGGCGGCGTGCAAAAAAACCAGGCAAAACGCCAGCAGGAGTTTCAGGCTGATCAGCCAGGGGTGAAACGGCGTCGAGCGAAAGGCCGTAGCGCGAAAGGCCTTGACGCGGTGGCGGGACAGTAGGCTGTTGTGCACGGAGATACCCTAAAAAAGTACTAGCCAAATGATTTTGTCACGCACAAGCCGGGTTTTGTTGTGAAAAACGGCTGACTATGACCAAAGTGCTGTGCAGGAAGACACAGCTGTGCTGCTTGTGTGGGGCTTGCACCGCAGTCGCTGGCGGGTCAGCGAGTCTTTAAAACGCTTTGTGCCAGGCACAGGTCTGCCCAGGCTTTGGCTTTGTCGGGCAGGTTGCGCAGCAGGTACGCGGGGTGGTAGGTCACCACCAATGGCACGGATGAATCACCGACCGGGTACGCATGCACCCGCCCGCGCAGCTTGCCCAAGGGCTCGGTGCTGCCCAGCAGGCTTTGCACGGCAAAACGGCCCATGGCCAAAATGATTTTGGGTTGCACCAGCTCAACCTGGCGTTGTAAAAACGGCGCGCACTGCGCCAGTTCGCCTGCCTCCGGGTTGCGGTTGCCGGGGGGGCGACATTTCAGGGTGTTGGTGATGTAGACGCCGCTGCGTTTGTTTTCGGCGCTGCGAGTCATGCCAATGGCTTTAAGCATGTTGTCCAGCAACTGGCCCGCCGCCCCCACAAACGGTTCGCCTTGCAAGTCTTCGTTTTCGCCGGGTGCCTCGCCCACTACCAGCCAGTCGGCTTGCGGGTGCCCGACGCCAAACACCGTGTTTGTGCGGCTTTTGCACAGGGCGCAGGCCTGACAGGTGGCGACCGCCTGCTGCAACTCGGGCCACGGCATGGCTGCAATGGCCGCACGTTCGTGTGTTGCTGCAAAGGGGGGGCTGTCCGGTTGTACAGGCGTCTGCTGCAAGCCTTTTGGCTGTTCAGCCCTTGCAGATATTGCTGAAGCAGCTATAGAAATAGGAGTGACTGATACAGGAACAACTGCAGTAGTCGTAACCAGGGGCGTCGCAGGAGCCGGCGCGTCTGCTCGCTGCCACACGCGTACGCCGATTTCGGCCAGCATGGCGCGTTGGCGTGCGTCCAGGTTCAGGCTCATGTTGTCAGGCTCACAACTTCAAACTCATGACCACCGCGTCTTCGCGCACACCGCCCGACGCGGGGTAATACGCCTTGCGATGGCCCACGCGGCAAAAGCCGTGCTGCTCGTAAACATTGCGCGCGCGCGCGTTGTTCACCCGCACCTCCAGCCACAACCACTGCGCGCCTTGCCCACGCGACCAGATAGCCAGCGCGTCCAGCAACACGCGGCCCCAGCCCTGTCGCTGGTGGTCAGGAGAGACGGTGAGGTTAAGCAAATGCACCTCATCCACGCCCTTCATTGCCACGAAATAGCCCAGCAGGTTGCCCGCCGCCGTGAGCAACTGCGATTCATACCCCGCGTTCAGCGAATCAGTGAAGTTGCCCACCGTCCAGGGCTGCGGGTAGGCGCGCTGCTCGACCAGCAACACGTGGCGCAGCCAGGCCGGGGTGAGCGGTTCAAACTGAGCTTCCAGGGTGCCCAGGTTTTCGTGGGGCGGGCTTAAAACAGCGCTCATAAAAGTCAAGGGGAGGGTTCAAGTGCTAAGCGCGCCGCCACGATGGCAGCGCGTTCAACGGTAGTTTGTGCAACTTTATTACGCACATACAGCGGCAGTGCGCAGGCGGCGGGCACCGCCTGACCAGCGGCCAGCAAGCTGGGGGCCAGACGCAACAGGGCACCGGCAGTGGGCAGCGCAACGATGTACGGCTGCTGGGGCAGCCGTGGCCCGTAGGCCGCGAAGGCATTGCCTGCTAGGGTTTCACCGGGGTCGGCGTGCACCGCCTCGGGTTTGAGCAAGTGCATGTCGCCTGTGCGCTGCCAGCCCAGCGCTGGGTCAAACACATGGTGGGCGGCATACACCTCGTCCATGCGCGCGTCCAGCAGGCTGAGCACCTGCGTCGTGCCGTGGTGGTGTCGGGCTTCTTCGGCAACCGCCAGCAGGCTGTCAACGGGCAGCAGCGGCACATCGGCTCCAAACCCCAGTCCCTGCGCCACGGAACAGGCCGTGCGCAGGCCGGTGAACGAGCCGGGGCCGCACCCAAACGCAATCGCACGCAGGTCTTTGTATTCAAGTGCGGCTTGCGCCATGAGGCGGTTGATGGTGGGAATCAGCGTGCTGGAGGCCTGCGCACCGCCGGTGCCGGTGTGCTCCCAGGTCTGCAGGGAGCCGTCGGGGGCGGTGGTTTGCACGGCTACGGACAGGGTTTCGGTGCTGGTGTCAAAGGCTAATAAGTTCACCCGCTCAAGTGTAAACAGCTGGAATACAAACGGCCTTTACCGCAGAGGTGCAGAGGCGCAGAACACGCTTCGGGCGTGCAGAGATCACCAGATTGACCCCTTCTCGCCTGTTCGACCCTTCCTGACCTCCTCCTTACTGCCCTCTGTCCCGCTTTCTCTGTGCCTCTGCGGTGAATGACCCCGGCAATCCTGTTTGACTACCATCTCATGCATGACCGAATTCCCCCGCACCCTGAAAATCGTCACCGTCTGGGGTTTGGTGTTTGCCGTGCTTTTTGTGGGCGCGCAGTGGTGGCTGGCGCAGCAAAATCGCTCCACATTTCAGGTCGAATCGGCCAACGGCGCGCCGGTGTTGGTAATTGCCCGGGCGCGAGACGGGCACTACCACTGGCCTGGAAAGGTCGGCGGCGTGAAGCTTGATTTTTTGGTGGATACCGGTGCCTCACGCACTTCCATTTCGCAAGCCGTGGCCACGCAAGCCGGCCTGCAGCCCTCGGGCAGCGCCCGGTTTTCCACCGCCAATGGTGATGTGACCGGCAGCCTGGCTAAAACCACGCTTCAACTCGACGGCGGCTTGACCCTGCAGCGCCACACCGTGGCCGTGCTGCCGCGCATGGACGGCCCGGCCCTGTTGGGCATGGATGTGCTGGGCAAACTGAGCATCGAGCAATCACAAAACCAGCTGCGCATCCGCTTTCCGGCACCTTGATGTAGCTATTATTTAAATAGCTGCTTGAGCAGTATCTATAGGGGCTAGATGCCATTTCGATCATGAAAACAGACTACACCCGCTACCAAACCCTGCGCATCACCCGCCGTGGCCCCGAGGTCAACGGCCTGGGCACCGTGCTCGATATTCAAATGCGCGCCCTGAACGGCAAGCTTCCCACCGCCGACCACCAGGGCCACCGCGAACTTACCGAGATCTGGCGCGACGTGTCGGCCGACGACAGCGTGCGCTGCGCCGTGCTGCGCGGCGAGGGCCAGGGCTTTTCGGGCGGTGGCGACCTGGCGCTGGTGCAGGACATGGCGGCCGACTTTGCGGTGCGCACGCGGGTGTGGAAAGAGGCGCGAGACCTGGTCTACAACCTGGTGAACTGCGACAAACCCATCGTGAGCGCCATGCACGGCCCGGCCGTGGGCGCGGGGCTGGTGGCGGGGCTGTTGGCTGACATTTCCATTGCCACCAAAACCGCAAAAATCGTCGACGGCCACACCCGCCTGGGCGTAGCGGCGGGCGACCATGCCGCCATGGTGTGGCCATTGTTGTGCAGCATGGCCAAAGCCAAATACCACCTGCTGCTGTGCGAGCCGGTCAGTGGAGAAGAAGCCGAGCGTATCGGCCTGGTGTCGCTGGCCGTGGAAGACGACGAGCTTTTACCCAAGGCCTACGAAGTGGCTGACCGCCTGGCC
>JAYUXO010000081.1:0-5143 GCA_043753505.1 Comamonadaceae bacterium | reverse complement strand
GTGCGGCACGGCCGATCAACAAAACCGGCGCAGCCCACACCAGCCCATAGCCCACCGGCACATCGCGTGCAAGGTTCCACCATTTGGCCACCCACAGCTCGTCGGACAATAGCAGGCGATCGCGCGCCATTTGACGGCGACGCCAATGCAGGAAAACCGCCATAAAAAACACCACTGCTGACCAGATGGCGAGCCGCGTGGGGTCATGGCTGTTGGCGTAATACCAGGTAAGGATAGGCGGAATAATGACCATGCCCAGCTCGGCCGACATACGTGCCGAGATCATCTCCAGCAGGCGGGCTTTCCCGCTGGGGCTGATGACACCTGAACCAACATTGATTGACTGCATCGCACGATGCTAGCGTGGTGCTGCCCCGGTAGTGGTACGTGTGCAACACCACGCTGAGGCCAACCCGGTTGGTATCAATCCGGCAGCACCGCCGTCACCTCAATTTCGACCTTGGCCCGTTCTTCGACCAGCGCCGCCACCTGCACGCAAGTCATGGCGGGAAAGTGGCGGCCCATGACTGTGCGGTAGGCCTCGCCGAGTTCATGCAGCCGATTGTTGTACTCCACCCGATCGGTGATGTACCAGGTCATGCGCACCATGTGCTCGGGGCCTGCACCTGCTTGCCTCAGCACGTCCACGATGTTGCGCAGGGCTTGAGCGGTCTGGGCAATGAAGTCGTCGCTTTCAAAGACTTGCTGACCATTCCAGCCAATCTGGCCGCCCACAAAAATCTGCGTGCCACGGGCGGCGATGCCGTTGGCATAGCCTTTGGCGGGAGCCCAACCGGGGGGATGTAGGTGTTTCATGTGTGTTGTTTGGCGGATTGATTTTTTGAACGCAAAGGACGAAAAATGCAGACAAAACAAAAATGAATCGGCTGTTCTTTTGCGTACTTTGCGTAACCTTTGCGCCCTTTGCGTTGATATCTCGTGCATGTCAAAAATTTTAGACAGGCCGCGCTCGCAACTTAAACCTTTGCAGCTTGCCCGTCTCCGTGCGCGGCAAGCTGGCCAGAAACTCAATCTCGCGTGGGTACTTGAACGGTGCAATCGTGGCTTTCACATGGTCTTGCAGGGCTTTGACCATATCGACATCGCCCGCATGGCCAACCTTCAACACGCAAAACGCTTTCACAAGCATCCCGCGCTCTTCATCCGGCTTGCCGATCACCGCGCATTCGGACACGGCAGGGTGTTTGAGCAGCGCGTCTTCCACCTCAGGACCACCTACGTTGTAGCCGGCGGTGATGATCATGTCGTCGGCTCTTGCCTGGTAGAAAAAGTAACCGTCAACGTCTTGCAGACACGCATCGCCAGGGAAGTTCCAACCGTTTTTTACGTAGTTTGTCTGGCGTGAATCGTTCAAATATTTGCAGCCGGTGGGGCCGATCACGGCTAGCTTGCCCACCGTGCCGCGTGGCGCTTCCTGACCGTCGTCATTCACCACTCTGGCGGTGTAGCCGGGCACTACCCGGCCAATTGCTCCGGGCCGCACGTCACTCCCAGCTGACGAGATGAAGATATGAAACATTTCGGTGGCACCGATGCCGTCCAGCAACTCGATGCCCGTGGCCTCGCGCCACAGGGTGCGCGTAGCGTCGGGCAATCCTTCACCCGCACTCACGCAGATGCGCAGCGGCGAAGCTTTCAGCGTGTGGGCAAAAGCCGCCATCTGCCGGTAAAACGTGGGCGCGGTGTAGCAAATGGTGGCGCCCACAGCGGAAATTACCCGGCACATGACTTCGGGTGTGTACGCAACATCCGGGAAGTAAATCGAGGCACCGGCCCACATGGGAAAGACCAGCAAACCACCCAGGCCAAAGGTGAAGGCTAACGGCGGCGAGCCGATCACCACATCATCTGCAGTGGCGCGCAGCACGTGGCGCGGCCACGTTTCGCACGCGGCCAGCACGTCGCGGTGGGTGTGCACCGCGGCTTTGGGCTGGCCGGTGGTGCCAGAAGTAAATGCCATCAGGGCAATGTCGCCGCCCGATGTGGGGCAAGCGGTGAAGTCAGCCGGGTGCGCGGCAGCCAGCTTGCCCAGGTCTTGCGGGTCGTTGGGCGAGCCAAACACCACGATATGCGCCAGCACAGGGTGGGCCTGCTGCGCGGTCTGCAATTCATCAAGTAGCTTGGTATCGCAAATGGCAACAGTGGGTTGCGATTTGTCGATGATCTGGCCCAACTCCTGCGCGCGCAGCAACGGCATGGTGGCGACGCTGATCAAACCAGCCTTGACCACCGCCAGCCACGCCAGCGCCATGCCCACAGAGTTGCCACCGCGCAGCAAAACGCGGTTGCCCGGCACCAGGCCCAGGTCGTGCGTGAGCACGTGGGCGATGCGGTTGACGCGCTCGTGAGCCTGCGCGTAAGTGAAAGTGACATGTGACGAGCGCAGGAACAGTCGCTGTGAATGCCCGTTGGCTGCGGCTTGATCGAACAGCACTTGCACCAGGTTGAGTTGGTCCGGCAGCTGCAACTCTGGCAGGTCGTAGCGCAGCTGCGGCCACTGCTCGGGCGGGGGCAAACGGTCGTGGACGAAGCGGTCGAGTTGTGCCGTGTTGTGTGCGCTGCGGGTCATAACAGTTACCCCTTTAGAACAGCCTTGCCAATGATGAGTTGCTGCACTTCGGTGGCACCTTCGTAAATACGCAACGAGCGGATGTCGCGGTACAGGCTTTCCACCTTGGTGCCCACCTGCACGCCCAAGCCGCCGTGCAGTTGTAACGCCATGTCGATCACGCGCTGGGCGTTTTCCGTGGCAGTCATTTTCGACATGGCAGCGGCAACGCTGACATTCGTTGGACCACCAGCCTCAATGGTGGTGCTGGCACCCGCCACATCGCGCAACCACGCCGCGCGGTAGGTCAGCAGCGCCGCGGCGTCGACCAGTGCGGCCATTTCGCCGATCTTGGCTTGGGTGAGTTGAAAGTCAGCCAGGGTCTGGCCAAACATCTTGCGTTGGCGGGCATACGCCACCGCTTCTGCCAGAGCCCGGCGGGCCATGCCCAAGGCGGCGGCGGCCACCGATGCACGAAAAATGTCCAGCGTGCGCATGGCCAGTTTGAAGCCGCCCTGCAACTCGCCCAACAATGCGCTGTCAGGCAACGGGCAGTTGTTAAAGGTGAGCGTGGCCAGCGGGTGCGGAGCCATGAGATGAATATGTTGGCTGGCGTCCAGGCCCGGTGTGCTGGCATCGACGATGAAAGCACTGATTCCACGGGTGCCCGCGTGGGGCGCGGTTTTAGCAAACACCACGTAGAAGTCGGCAATGCCGCCGTTGCTGATCCAGGTCTTGCTGCCGTTCAACTGATAGCCAAACTGCCCTTCAGCCCTGGTAGAAATTGCTGGAGCAGCTTCTGTTTTCATAGCACCAACATCAGATCCAGCCTCGGCCTCGCTCAGCGCAAACGCCGCAATCTTGTCGCCGCGCGCCACCGCAGGCAGGTAAGCCTGCTGCTGCACCGCACTACCCGCCAGGGTGATAGCACCGCTGCCCAAACCCTGCATGGCAAAGGCAAAGTCGGCCAGCGGAGAGTGAAAGGCCAAAGTTTCGCGCAGCACCACCAGGGCGCGGGAATCGAGTCTTTCCAAGGCACCGCCGAGTTCACCGCCATCCCCCGAGGGCACGCAGTAGCGCAACCAGCCTGCGTCGCCCAGTGCGCGCACCCATTGTCGGCAGGCCCCGCGGTCGTCGGTTTCGTCGATGTGCTGGGTGGCCATCCAATTGGCTACCCCGGCGCCGAGCGTGGCGTGGTGGGGGTCAAAGAAAGGCAGCGCGAGGTGGGATTGGGTGGGGTACATGGGATTAACACTGAGATAGGTCTGGCGCTGGGGATATAAAGCTATTTCCCCTCTCCCGCAGGCGAAGCCAAAGGCTTCGCCTTTGGGTGTGGGAGAGGGCAGGGGTGAGGGCCTGCGCTGGGCTCAAGTGTTTGTATCGCGCAGCCCCCTCACCCCCACCCTCTCCCCGAGGGGCGAGGGAGAAATACCAGGACGAACTAATGGATACACCAAGCACCACTAATCCCCCTCAAACACCGGTTTCTGCTTGCCCGCAAACGCCTCATAAGCCCGCTTGAAATCACCGGTCTGCATACAGATAGCCTGGGCTTGTGCCTCCGCTTCGATGGCCTGCTCGATCGTCATCGCCCATTCCTGGTTGAGCATGGTTTTGGTCATGCTGTGGGCGAAAGTGGGACCTTCAGCCAAGCTTTTCGCCAGGGTTTGGGCGTGGGCGGGCAGGTCCGCCGGTTCATGCAATGCATTGAAAAAGCCCCAGGCCAGGCCCTCCTGAGCGGTCATCGCGCGGCCCGTGAATAACAGTTCAGAGGCACGGCCTTGGCCAATCATGCGCGGCAGCAAGGCACAGGCACCCATGTCAGCACCCGCCAAGCCCACGCGGGTGAACAGAAAGGCGGTTTTGGCAGTGGGGGTGCCCAGTCGCAGGTCGCAGGCCAGCGCCATCATCGCGCCTGCTCCGGCGCAAATGCCGTCAATCGCAGCGATGACCGGTTGCGGGCAGTTGCGCATGCAGGCCACCAAGTCGCCTGTCATGCGGGTGAAATCCAGCATCTCGGTCATGCTCATCTTTGTCAGCGGGCCAATGATTTCGTGCACATCACCGCCCGAGCAAAAGTTGCCGCCAGAGCCGGTGACCACTACCACCCGCACGTCAGTGGCAAATTTCAAGGCCGCAAACAGGTTGCGCAGTTCGTGGTAGCTGTCAAACGTGAGCGGGTTCTTTCGCTCGGGCCGACTCAAGGTGATGGTGCCCACACCGTTGAAAAACGACCACTCAAAGTGCTGACCCGCGTAGTCTGCCTTCGCCTCAAACTGACTGCGCATGGGGTTGGAGGTGCTGATGTATTGCTTCATAAGGGTCGGTTGATCGTTAAGTCATTTTTTACCGCAGAGGCGCAGAGAACGCAGAGTGACGCAGAGAAAACACAATTTCCTGGAGCCAGTCTGCGCACAACTTTTCACACCATTTCTCGATTCCCCCTTTGCGTGACTCTGCGTCTCTGCGGTGAATTGAACCCGTATTCATACCACCTCCAATTGATGCGCCTTCACCTTGCCCAGCAGTTTGTGCAGTTGCGCCATTTCCTTGTCGTTCAAACCACCCAGAGCC
>JAYUXO010000080.1:0-2013 GCA_043753505.1 Comamonadaceae bacterium | reverse complement strand
CTCCGCAGGCCCAAACCCTCATCGACGTACACCGCCTGCGCGTGCTGGCCAAACCGTTCGGCGTGGTAAAGGTCGATGCAGCGCCCGGCGTCATCACCATCACCTTCAAGAAAGACCCGCCGATTGAGGCCATGCGCATCATCGAAATGATCCAGAAAAACCGCCACATAAAGCTGGCTGGCAACGAAAAGCTGCGCATTGAAAAGGAACTGCCCGAGGCGAAGGATCGGGCGCAGATGGTGCGGGATGTGCTGAAGAATTTGGGGGTGCCGAAGGTGGCGGCGGCATAGGTTGCGGCAGATGCCAAAATCTGCTCAGTTTCACGAGACGCCATGAACGAAATCCGCGACAACATTCGCCCTTGCATCACCGCCAATGCCGGGCAAGCCCTGCTAACCCCTGCCACTCGCACGGTGCGCCTGTTTCGCAACGACGCAAACCAGGCGGTACGCATTCCTGCTGCACACCCTGGCCGGGCGTAGCAACTTGGCCACCAGCGTGGCGTTTTCGGGCGATGGCACGCGCATCGCGGCTTTGGGATGCGGCCACCGGAGCGCTGCTGTACACCCTGGCCGGGTATAGCGGGGTCACCAGCGTGGCGTTTTCAGGCGATGGCGCGCGCATCGCGTCCAGCTTCGTTGACTGGACCGTACGGCTTTGGGATGCGGCCACGGGTGTGCTGCTGCACACCCTGGTCGGGCATGGCAGCGAGGTCAGCAGCGTGGCGTTGTCGGGCGATGGCGCGCGCATCGCGTCCGGCTCCTATGACCTGCACCTTACGGCTGTGGGATGCGGCCACATGGGCGCTGTTGCACACCCTGGCCGGGCATGACAGCGAGGTCACCAGCGTGGCGTTTTCTGCCGACAGTAGCCGCATCGCTTCCAGCTCTGGTGACCACACCGTGCGGCTGTGGGATGCATTCACCGGCGAGCACCTAGCAACCCTGGTCGGGCATGGCAGCTCGGTGACCAGCGTGGCGTTTTCAGGCGACGGACGCCGCATCGCTTCCGTCTCCCATGACGGCACAGTGCGCCTCTGGGACACCACCACCGGCCAATGCCTGCAAATCCACTGGGCCGGCACCCTGGGCACTGTGCCCAGCCACGCCTGCTGGCGCCCACCCGCCACTGCCAGCGGCTTGCCTGAATTCGACAAGGATCCCGCCACCGACGGCGGCGAGTTGCTCAGCGCCAGCGGCGACGCCTGGCGCATGCTGGCCTGGCGGGTGTGGGACGACCCGAGTGCTCCGGGCCAGTGGACGCAGCTGCCGCTGGATGTGTATGACTGATCGCTGTGTTACCGCCTAAGCATTTCAAGCCAAAACGGCCACTCGCCCTTGTGTTTATTGCTCAAGCAGCTATCAAAAGCGTAGTAAAAAAAAATTGGGTGGACAGGATTAGCATTCGGGGGAATTCGACAATTTGCGTATAAGTGCTCGCCACTTATAAAATGTCAACCTCACTTCAAGGAGCCGCCATGAGTCAAATCACGATTTATATGGACGACGACGCCATTGCCCGCGCCAAGGCCCAGGCGGCGGCGGCCAAGCTGTCGCTCAGTGCCTGGATTACCCAGCTTGTGAAAAAACAAGCACCTGCGGTCGATGCCATGGGTTACCCGGTGGGTTACTTTGAGGCGATTGAAGCGAATGCGCACCATTGGGCTGACTTTCCGCTGGCCGAAGAACTGCGCGCGAACGACGTGCCCGATACGCCACGCGAAAGCTGGTGATGTACCTGCTAGATACCAACACACTGATTTACTTTTTCCGGCGTGAAGGACGGGTTGCAGACCGCCTGAAAAGCGTGCCCCCTGGGGAACTTTTCATTCCAACTGTGGTGCTGTTTGAGTTGGAACACGGCGTGCTGCGATCTACCAAACCCGCCATCCAGCGCCAGGGTATAGACGCTGCGTTGCAAACGCATACGGTGCTGGATTTCGACTACGCGTGCGCAAAATCTGCAGCTTGGATCAAACATACGTTGGAAGTGGCCGGAACGCCGATTGGCCAT
>JAYUXO010000079.1:0-12517 GCA_043753505.1 Comamonadaceae bacterium | reverse complement strand
AAAATCCACACTGCTAAAGACGGGCTTTGCCCTTGAACATTGCTCATGAAAACCTTTTCAAAACCAAACGGGCCAGCAGCGCTGGCATCCGGCAGTCTGACTCAGGGCTGCGATTACTGCGCAGCCACCTCGACCCGCCGGGCCTGGACGTTAGAGCCACTGGCCTGCATTTGTTCAGGTTTTTTCAGTGTCACTTTGTTTTCTGGCACGCCCAGGGACTTTAGCGCGTCGCGCACGGCAAAGGCGCGCAGTTTAGCCAACCTGGCGTTTTTAGCCGGGTCACCAGTGGCGTCGTGAAAGCCGCTGACCACCGCGGTTTTGCCCGCTGCCACCGCTTTGACCACATCAGCCAGTGCCGCATTCCCGCCCACGGCCACGTCAGACTTGCCGCTGGCAAAGTAAAACTTCACCACGCCGTTTTCAACCATCACGCTGGCCGCATCAGCCGCAGGCTCCGCCGTTGGAGCGGTCACCGCGGCCAGCACTGGCATCTGGGGTTTTGCGGCCTTGTCTCCGCGCAGATACAAGACCACACCAATGACCAACGCAATTACCAAGGCAATCACGCCCAGCACCACACCTAAAGCAACACCGGTGTTTTCGTCGTCTTGTGAATTCATTTGAAGCTCCAAAAAAAGTTGTGTGATTGTAAATTCGGGCCATGACGGTTCCTGATGCCCTCCTCGCGGATGCCCAAACCAAACTGAACGCTGCCCTTGCCCGCTGGGGCGGCGAACAAGATCTGTGGCTGTTTGGCTACGCGTCCCTGATATGGAAACCCGAGTTCGACTACGCCCAGCGGCTGGACGCCCGCATACACGGCTGGCACCGCGCGCTGTGCATGTGGAGCCGCGTGTACCGCGGCACGCCCGAGTGCCCTGGCCTGGTATTTGGTTTGCTCTCCGGCGGCAGCTGCCACGGCCAGGCGTTTCGAGTGCCAGCTGCGCGCGGCAAGCAGGTACTCACCCAGGTGTGGCATCGCGAAATGGTCAGCGACGTGTATGTGCCTCGCTGGGTTACCTGCCAAACCGCTGCGGGCAGGGTGCAGGCACTGGCCTTTACCCTGCCGCGCGACAGCCCGCAGTACACCGGGCAACTGAGCGATGCGCAATACGCCGACGTGTTCTCAAACGCCAAGGGCCGTTTCGGCAGCACACTGGACTACGCAAGCCAAACTTACCAGTCCCTGCTGACCCAGGGCATTGATGACCGGGCGCTGAAGCGGTTGTTGCGGCTGGTGGCGGATTCAAAAAATAGTGATGAGATTTATGGGCAAATCGTGGGTAAGCCCAGGTGATATCTGCTCAAGCAGCTATTTAATTTGTAGCAGATATCAAAACTTGAGCCTGGACCGAAACGCGCCGCAACAGACACGTCTTCAAAAAGCACCCGGGTAGTTGGGTTCGCTGGCACCGGAACGCCTGCTGGCGTTGCGTCGGGTGGCGACAATTGAAAGCGTGGCTTCGTCCACTCGGATTGAGGGCAGCAAACTGAGCAACGCGCAGGTGGACGCACTGCTGGCGAACCTGAAAATAAGAGCATTCACCACGCGGGACGAGCAGGAGGTGGCTGGGTATGCGCAGGTGATGGAATTGCTGTTTGCTTCGTGGGGGCACATCACCTCCAATGAAAACCGCATCCAGCAACTGCACCGCGACCTGCTGCGACACAGCAGCAAAGACGCTCACCACCGCGGGCGCTACAAAACCATTTGCAACAACGTGGGCGCTTTCAACGCACAGGGCGAGCCCGCTAAACGAATCGACGATGCAGTTTCCAATGGGCTCACGCTGCTGGAGGGAAAGGCTGTATCGGCGAGCGATCGCGTCGCCGATTTGATTTCCGAGTCAAGTGCTCAGCCAAACCCAAGGCTTTGGCTTATGGTGGATGCTGACAACCGACTGTCGGGTGTACTTTCTCCATTCGAACTCATGTGAGTCTCAGAAGGGAGGACCGCCTGTCAGTACACCTGCGGCACATACAAACTCTCCGGCACCGGATGCCGTGCGTAGTCCGGATTCCGCACACGCTCTGGGAGGTGGACGGGGGGGTGCTCCACCTCGTGATACGGCACCTGGCTGAGCAGGTGGGCGATGCAATTCAGGCGGGCTTTCTTTTTGTCGATGGCCTGCACCACCCACCACGGCGAATCGGCGCTATGGGTGCGCTCCAGCATGACTTCTTTGGCTGCCGTGTAGTCTTCCCAGCGGCGGCGTGACTCCAGATCCATGGGGCTGAGCTTCCACTGTTTCAGCGGGTCGTGGATGCGGGACAGGAAGCGGGCGTGCTGCTCTTCGTCGCTGATGGAAAACCAGTATTTGATGAGTTGAATGCCGTTCCTGACCAGCATTCTTTCAAAGTCGGGCACGGTGGTGAAAAACTCTTCCAGTTGCTCGTCAGTGCAAAACCCCATCACACGCTCGACACCCGCGCGGTTGTACCAGCTGCGGTCAAACAGCACCATTTCGCCAGCGGCGGGCAGGTGCGACACGTAACGCTGGAAGTACCACTGGGTGCGTTCGCGGTCGTTGGGGGCGGGGAGTGCGGCCACGCGGCAGACGCGGGGGTTCAGGCGCTGTGTGATGCGCTTGATGGCACCGCCCTTGCCGGCCGAATCGCGGCCTTCAAAAATCACCACCATGCGGTGGCCGGTGGCCTGTACCCAGTCTTGCAGCTTGACCAGCTCGCCCTGCAGGCGAAACAGCTCGCGAAAGTAGTGCTGGCGCGCGGCTTTGGATTCGTCGGTGCCATGCCCATGGTCATCCAGGTCGCGTGCGTTGGCCATGCGGTCGTCCAGCTCCATCTCCAGCTCTTCGTCGTAGCTGTCAGCCAGCTCCTCGCGCAGGCGGGCCATCATGTGTTCTTCGGCGGATATTTCGGGTTTCATGGTGTCGTGTTTCATGGACTTGGCGTTACAGGATGTTGTTCTTGTGTGTCGGTTTCGTGACGATCCATCCGGGCAATGGATTGATGGGCCACGTTTTGTAAATCCGCCGCGCTGACACGCTGCGGCGCGATTTCGGCCAACGGCAGCAAAACAAAGGCACGCTGGGGCATGCGGGGGTGGGGCACGGTCAAGTGCTGCGAGGCGATTTGAGCGCTTCCGTACAGCAGCATATCCAGGTCGAGGGTGCGGGGGGCATTGAGGAAGGGCCGCTCACGGCCAGCTGCTTGCTCTAATTTTTGTAGCTGCTTGAGCAGGTTGGGCGCGCTCAAAAAGGTTAAAAGCTCTGCAACGGCGTTGATGTAATCCGGGCCGTTTGCATCAACGGGGGCGCTGCGGTACAGAGACGAGGCACGTACCAGCTGGGTGTCGGGCAGGTTTGCCAGGGAGGTGATAGCTTGGCAAACCTGGTGTGCGGCATCGCCGAGGTTGGCACCCAGAGCGATATAGGTGGTGACGGGTTCGCGGTTTGTGTATTCGCAATACAGGCGCCCTCTCCCCGTGGGGCAGAGGGCTGGGGTGAGGGCAGGGGCCTGCGAGAAAGCGGTTTGATGCGCAACCCTCTCACCCCTGCCCTCTCCCCCAGGCGGGAGAGGGAGCCATACAGGAGGAAAGTTGACTGGCTCAGGCATATGCCAAAACCGCCTCAAGCCCCGGTATCACCTGCTGGGCCAGCTATATCTTTCATAGCATCCGGCGTTCCCGGCGAACGACGGCGACGGCGACGTTTGCGGGGGGCGTCGGGGGTATCGCCCGCTGATTCAAAGCCAGCTTCAGCGGCGGGCTCCCACTCGGCAGGTGTCCATTCGCCGCTGGGTGCGGATGACGGTGTGGGTGCGGGGGTCACGCCGGCCGGCGCGGATGCAGGTACGTCCGCGCTTGTGGCGACGGGTGTCTGCGGCGCGCGCACTGTCTTGACCCGCCGCATCCCCCGGCCCTGGGCCTGGTCCTGCTCGGCGTGTACCTGGGCCACCATGTCTTCGCGCACCATGTCGCTGGCCGTGCTGAAGGTTTGCCACCAGTCGGCCAGCACCATCTCCAGCTCGCCCACCTCGGCGCGCAGGCGCATAAAGTCAAACGCGGCGCGAAAGCGGGGTTGATCAACCAGGCCAAAAGGCGAGCTGCCCACGCGTTTGTCAAAACGCGGCTGCATGAGCCAGATCTCGCGCATATCAGCCGCCAGTTTGCCGCGCCCCGATACGTCGCCAATGCGGGCGTTGAACACGTCGTCCACCGCGTCTTGCAGCGCGGGGAAGGGCTGCTGGCGGTAGGGGTTGTTGGCGTCCAACCTGCGAGCCCAGCCGTCGCGCACATCGGCCCACAACACGCACGAGAGCAAAAAGCTGGGTGCCACCGGCTTGCCTTCGCCCACGCGGCGGTCGGTGTCGGCCAGAGCCGCCTGCACAAACGGCTGCTCGGCGCGCTCCACCACCAAATCAAGCAGCGGGTAGATGCCGCGCGACAGGCCCAAAGCCTTTAGCTGGGCAATGGTGGCCAGCGAGTGGCCCGTCTGCAGCAGCTTGAGCATTTCGTCAAACAAGCGGCTTTGGGGCACATCGGCCAACAGGCTCAGGCTGGGCAGCAAGGCCGATGCGGTTTTGGCCTCAAACGTGAAACCCAACGGGTTGAGCTTGGCCGCAAAGCGCACGGCGCGGATGATGCGCACCGGGTCTTCGCGGTAGCGCACAGCGGGAATGCCAATCATGCGCAGCACGCGCTTTTTCGCGTCCTTGATGCCGCCGTGGTAGTCGACCACGATCTGGAGCTGCGGGTCGTAGTACATGGCGTTGATGGAAAAATCGCGCCGGGCGGCGTCTTCTTCCTGCGGGCCCCAGACGTTGTCGCGCAGCACGCGGCCGGTGGAGTCCACTGCGTGCGTCATGCCAGCCAGCTCGCTTTTACTGGTTTTTTCATTACCCGCCACCTGCTCGGCCGCTGCGTTGTCCAGGTGGGCTCGGAAGGTGGACACCTCGATCACCTCGTGCTCGCGGCCACGGCCATACACCACATGCACGATGCGAAAGCGCCGCCCGATGATGAAGGCCCGGCGAAACAGCTGCTTGACCTGCTCAGGCGTGGCGTTGGTGGCCACGTCAAAGTCTTTGGGGCGCAAACCGACCAACAGATCGCGCACCGCGCCGCCCACGATGAACGCCTCGTAACCAGCTTGTTTCAACGTCAGCACCACATCAAGCGCGCGCTCGTCGACCAGCTGCGGGTCGATGCCGTGTTCGTCGAAGCCGACTTCCTGGCGCTTGCCAAATTTGGGCGGCGTACGTTTGGACTTAAGCGCGTTGTCGGCGCGATCGATCAGATCGGTGATGAATTTTTTAATCATGTGTCTTACGTGACTTCGCACGATGGGGTCTGTCTGCAGCTTTTTGAACGCAAAAGACGCAAAGGTTTCGCAAAAGTCGCAAAGGAAGACAAATCAATCAACTGACTCCGTGTTTCGCTGTACGTGTCTTGGCTGTTCAATTTTTTGCGTCCTTTGCGAAACCTTTGCGCACTTTGCGTTGGTACGCTTTGAGTCGCTCTTAATTTTTGAATAAATCAAGTATGCGCCAGCCCCGCGTTAGCGCTATTTCACGCAAACGCGCATCCGGATTGGTCGCCACGGGGTGCTGCACCCGCTCCAGCAGGGGCAGGTCATTGATGGAGTCGCTGTAAAAAGTGCATTCCACATCGGTCCAGCCCAAATGACGCTCGGCCAACCACTGGGTCATGCGCGTGACCTTGCCCGGGCCAAAGGACGGTGTGCCCTTGATTTCGCCGGTAATCCAGCCCGTTGCGTCTTGAACCAACTCAACGGCCACCAGGTCTTGCACGCCCAGCCGGTCGGCAATTGGGCGGGTCACAAATTCGTTGGTGGCGGTGATGATGACCAGATGGTCGCCCGCCCGGCGGTGGGTAGCCAGCAGCGTCAATGCAGCAGGTTTTATGCCAAATTCGATGACAGCCCTTATGAATTCTGCTCGAGCAGCTATAGATTTAATAGCGCCTTGATTCACTGCAGCAGCCACCGAGAAGCGTACATAGTCGGCCAGCACCAGGGTGCCTGCCTTGTACTGCTCGTAAAACCAGTCGTTTTTAGCCTTGAACGTGGTGGTATCCGTCCAGCCGATGGCGGTGGTGTATTCGCCCCAGGCATGGTCTGAGTCCAGCGGGATCAGGGTGTGATCCAGGTCGAAGAGGGCGAGTTTTTTCAAAGGTTTCATTCGTCTTCCAGCATCGCGCGCACCAGCGGAATGCTCAACGGGCGCTTGGCCTGCGCCGCAAATCGCACCAGTTTGTCCAGCAATTGCGTCAGGTGGCCCAGGTCACGTGAAAAGCGCACCAGCAGGTAATCCATCAATTCGTCGCGCAGAAAAATACCCCGCGCGTCGGCCGCCTGACGCAGCACAGCACGTTGCTGGGATTCGCTGAGCACCTGCAATTGAAATATGTGGCCCCAGCCCAGGCGGGTACGCAAATCTTCCCGCAGTCGCAGGTCAGCCGGCGGCAACTGACCTGCCGCCACCACCGGGCGCGGCTGGCCGCTAGCAGGGGCGGTGGCTTGCACAAACCAGATGAAAGCAGTGTGCTGCTGGGCGGCGGTGTACAGGTGCACATCGTCCAGCAAGATGGCAGCCCAAGCCTCGTCAAACGGCGCAGGTTCGGTGTTGGCAGCATCTAACCAGCCCACGCGGGCACAGTCACATGCCAGCGCATGGCGCACGGCTTGCAGCAAGTGGGTTTTGCCACTGCCATCAGGGCCCCACAGATACGTGGGCACTGGCGAACGGCTGGGGTTAGCCGACCAGGCCTGAAAATGTTGTAAGGCAGCCAGGTTGGGCCCGGCAAAAAAATTGTCCAGCGTGGGGCCAGTGGACAGACCGATGTCCAGGGTGAGCTGCTTCATCTGCTAGTTACGACCGGTGACGGGATGACGTGGCCGCTGCCGCGGCGCACATGACAGATGACCAGGCCACAGCCCCTGATCATCTGTCATGCAGCCCGCACGGCGCGTCATCTGTCATGGGGCGCTCATCCCGTGTACAGCTTGCTAGCCACATAGCTAGCCTTGGCACGCCGCATGGCCACCAGCAGTATTGCACTGGCAGGCAGCGCTATGAGGACTCCGACGAACCCAAACAACTGGCCAAACGCCAGTAGCGCAAAAATCACCGCCAGCGGGTGCAGACCAATTCGCTCGCCCACCATGCGCGGCGTGAGGTACAAGCTTTCCACCAGTTGGCCCAGGCCGTAGACCACCGCCACCATCAACAAGGCCTTGAACGAAGCAAATTGCAGCAGGCCGGCCAAGGTGGCCAAAACCAGACCGACACCAAAACCCAGATAAGGCACAAACATGGCCAGGCCGGTGAACAGGCCAATTGGCAGCGCCAGATCAAGGCCGAACAAGGCTAGCCCGATGCTGTACACCGCCGCCATGATGGCCATCACCAGCAACTGGCCGCGCAAGTATTGGCCTAACAAGCCATCTGCCTCCTGGGTGAAGCTGTCCACGTTCGGGCGCACCCGCGGAGGCACAAGGTTCATCACCTTGTTCACCAGGTTTTGCCAATCCATCAGGAAATAAAACAGCGCCACGGGAATCAACACGGCGTTGCCAATCACAGCCAGCGCCACGCTGCCACCCAGGCGGACCGAGGTCAGCAGCGAGGCCAGGGCTTCCTCGTAATTGGCATTTAAATACTTCAGCGCCAGCGCTTTCAGACTCGTCAGATCCAGCGCCACGTTAATACCAAACTGATTGAGCCAAGGGCTCAGAGATGTGGTCAGCCTGTCGGCCAATTTGGGCACCTGCTCGCGCAGCAGGGGTAGCTCTTTGGCCACGATGGGCACCACCATCAACAACAAGCTCAAGACCAGCACGACAAACAACAACTCCACGAGCAGGACGGCCAGCACCCGCGGCACCCGCCCGCCCAGGCGCCGATCAAACCAGTTCACGAGGGGTGTGAGCGCGTAGGCCAGCACGGCGGCAACCACAAACGGTGTGAGCACCGGGCCCAGCAGCCACAAGGCAAGCACCGACAGGGCCGCAATCAGCAGCCAGGCGGCGGTGCGGGTTTGGTGGGGGGTCAATTGCATGAAGTAGCCTGTTGAAGATGATTTCGGCCTGCAAAGCAGACCCGTAAAATCAGCCCCAAATTCTATAGCGCCACTTCGTGCCGCCCCTGCCATGACACACCCCACACCCGCCACCACGCCCCTTTACTACAAAGATGCCGGCGTTGACATTGAAGCTGGCGACGCTCTGGTCGAACGCATCAAGCCCCTTGCCAAGAAGACCATGCGTGAGGGCGTTCTGGCCGGCATCGGCGGCTTTGGCGCCCTGTTTGAGGTGCCCAAACGCTACAAAGAACCGGTGCTGGTCAGTGGCACCGACGGCGTGGGCACCAAGCTGAAATTGGCCTTCGAATGGAACATGCACGACACAGTGGGCATTGACCTGGTCGCCATGAGCGTGAACGACGTGCTGGTGCAGGGTGCCGAGCCGCTGTTTTTTCTGGACTACTTTGCCTGCGGCAAGCTCGATGTAGACACCGCTGCAGCCGTGATTGGCGGTATTGCCAAGGGCTGCGAATTGAGCGGTTGCGCCTTGATTGGCGGCGAGACGGCGGAGATGCCCGGCATGTACCCTGCAGGCGAATACGACCTGGCGGGGTTTTGTGTGGGCGCAGTGGAGAAATCAAAAATCCTGAGTGGTCAAGACGTGCAGCCCGGCGACGTGGTGCTGGGTCTGGCCTCTAGCGGTGTACACAGCAACGGGTTCAGTCTGGTGCGCAAATGTTTGGAGCGCACCTGCGGTGCGGGCATCGAACGCGATGAGAGCAAACTGCCTGCGATGCTGGACGGCAAGCCGTTCAAGCAGGCGCTGATGGAACCTACGCGGCTGTATGTGAAAAACGTGTTGGCAGCGCTTGCCTCACACCCGCATTCAACCGATGCCGCCTCGCCCGGCGGCATCAAAGCCCTCGCCCACATCACCGGCGGCGGTCTGCTGGAAAACATTCCCCGCGTGCTGCCAGAGAGCATGGCTGCGCATTTGAAGAAAGGCTCGTGGCCGCAAACCGAACTGTTTGCCTGGCTGCAAGCCACCGCCGGTATTGACGATGTGGAGATGAACCGCACGTTTAACAACGGCATTGGCATGGTGGTGGTGGTTGATGCGTCTGAGGCACAGGCCTGTGCGAAAACGCTGCGCGCGCTGGGCGAGGCGGTGTATGAAATTGGCGTGATCGCGCCGCGCGGCGGTGACGCGGCAGTCGTTGTCTTTTAATGTCCTGATTTGATCGATTCCTGTCCGTATTGAAACGGACATGCCCAGATATTTTCTGCACACTGGGGGTTCTGATACAACGGATCCCACCATGAAAAATTGTCTGATAGTGATCGATGCGCAAGAGTCTTTTCGCCAGCGTCCTTACTTCACCGAACGCGACTTGCCTGCCTACCTGGCCTCTCAAAATGCGTTGATTGAGGGTTGCGTGGCACGCGGTGTGCCGCTGGTCCGCATTTTCCACGTCGACGGCCCCAAGACACTGGCCAATGCCTTTGCCGCTGAATCAGGCCATGTACGCCCGCTGGCTGAGCTGGCGGCATTCGACGCTGCAGCCACCTTCCACAAAAGCCGCCACAGCGCCATGGTGGGCACGCAACTTCAGGTGTGGCTCACGCAAAACGGCATACAAAAAATCATCGTCAGCGGCATTCGCACCGAGCAATGCTGCGAGACCACCACACGCCACGCGTCTGACCTGGGCTACGCGGTGGACTACGTGCTGGATGCCACGCTCACGTTTGACATGACGCATCTGGATGGCTCGCTTCTGACAGCCGCTGACATCAAAGCGCGCACAGCGGCGGTGCTGACAGACCGGTTTGCGCGTGTTTGTAGCGTGCAGCAAGCATTGGACGGTGCAGCATGAGCTTGCAAGTATCCATTTTGGTGTTTAACGAAGTTGAAGCGCTGGACTTTGCAGGCCCCTACGAGGTGTTCACCACCGCCAGCCGGGTGCACAGCCGTAGCCATCCGGGTGAAGCGCCGCTGTTTTCGGTGGCCTGCGTCTCGCGTGACGGCCACGCCATCACGGCGCGTGCCGGGCTGCGCGTGTTGCCCGAGTTCGAGTTTGACAACAGCCCCGCCTGCGATGTACTGATTGTGCCGGGTGGCGTGGTGGACGCCGCCATGACTTGTAAACCTACGCTGGCCTGGATCAGTCGGAACGCCCCACAAGCGCAGATCACCGCGTCGGTGTGTACGGGCGTTTTTTTGCTGGCGCAGTGCAACGTGGTGACCACGCACCGCGTGACCACCCATTGGGAAGACATGGCGGATTTGCGCGCGCGATTTCCACAGCTTGCGGTGCAAGACGACGTGCGCTGGGTTGACAGTGGGCCGCTGGTCACCAGCGCGGGCATTAGCGCAGGCATGGACATGAGCCTGCACCTCGTAGCACGCCTGGGCGGGCACGACCTGGCCGAGTGCACCGCACGGCAGATGGACTACCGGTGGCAGGCGCATGCCACCGCTTGAGCACACCCACACGGGACTGGGCTCCTGGACCTGGAGCCAGCGCGGTGGCGCATTACGCCAGCACGAACGCTTGCAGTTGATGGCCCAGGCGCTGTTCACGCGCATGGCCGCCCTGCCACCGGCCTGGCGCAAGCGGCTGGGCTGGCACGAAACGCAAGCGCCGCGCATCGACACATCGGCCTTGCGCCTGCCCGACACTGCGTTTGCCGCAGTGCCTGCGAACACGCCACGCACCTGAGCCCGCCCTGGCTACTCAATCACTGCCTGCGCACCTATGTTGGGGCCGTCTACTGGGCAGTTGCATCAGATTCGGGTGGATGACGGGCTGTTTTTCTCGGCCTGCGTGCTGCACGACTTGGGGCTGGTAGCTGCGCACAACGGCCTGGATGGCAGCCGCACTTGCTTCGCTGAAGAGGGTGGCCGCGCCGCCCATGCCTATGCCTTGCAGCACCAGCAAACCCCCGAGCGCTGCGACAGGCTGGCCGACGCCATCAGCCTGCACCTGAACGTGCGGGTAGGTTTACGGCAGGGTGCCGAGGCGCACCTGCTGCACGAACGCACCACTCTGGGCATGGTTGGCGCTCGAGGTCGCGAACTGCATGCCAACACACGGCGCGCAGTGCGGCGGCAATATCCACGCCTGGACCTGGCCGAACAGATGCAGGCCACGATGCAAGATCACGCCTTGCGCAGACCTACATCGCGCGCCGCATGGTTGGTAGGCCTGGGGTTTAACGGTATGGTGGCGAGTCACCAGCGACGTCAATAACCACCCGTATGCCCCGACCCATCCCCGTCTACTTCGTCCTGCTTGCCGGCAGCCTGATCCTGGATTGGGCCGGGCCTGCAGAGGCATTTCGCATTGCCAATCAGACTCTCTTGGTCAAAGGCGAAACCGCTGGTTTTGACCTGCGCTTTATCGGACCCGACCCACAAGTGTCCACGTCGGTGTGGATCAGCGTGTGCCATGTGCAGCCGCTGCCAGATACGCTACCCAACCCGGCCTGGCTGGTGCTGGTGGGCATGCCCGGTGTCAGCGTGGACGTGACAACCGAACCCGCCCGGCGCACCATCTCCTGGCTTGAAGTCCTGCAACCCGGCAAGAGCGGCCTGCGCCTCATCACCATCTGCGCAGGTGCCTTGCTGGCAGCCCACGCAGGCCTGCTGCGCGGACGACGTGCCACCACGCACCACCAGCATCTGGACGAGCTGCGCAGGGCCGCACCTGATTGCGATGTAGTGGCCAACCGCGTGTTTGTGATGGATGGCGCGCTCGCGTCCAGCGCTGGCATCACAACTGGGATTGATCTGGCGCTGCAGTTGATCGCCGATGAATGCGGTCCCGCGGTGGCCGCGCAGGTCGCACAAACCATGGTGGTCGCAGTGCGCCGTGGCCCGCACGATCCCGAGCTGTCGCCGTTTCTGGCCTACCGCAGCCACCTGCATGCCGCCCTGCACCGCGTGCAGGACGCGGTTGGCTTGCAACCAGCCGCGCAGTGGACAGTGCCGCGCATGGCCGACATTGCCCACGCCTCACCCCGGCACTTGACACGACTGTTTCTGGAACACGCCGACATTGCCCCACTGCAATACCTGCGAAGCATTCGCCTGGCCGTCGCAGAGCAAGCCCTGCAAGCCGGGCAAAACGTGACGCAAGCGGCGCAGTTGGCAGGGTTCACGTCCGACACGCAACTCAGGCGCGCCTGGCGTCATTTTGGGCGGGAAGGAACCCCATCGGTCAGACAGAGCCATGCGTAAAAAGTGACCAGCAAAAGAAATTCCGCGCAAAAAAAACAGCTTAATGGCATGAGCCTTTAAGCTGTTTTTCTGAAACGAAAATTCTGGTGCGGCTGGCAGGAATTGAACCCACGACCCCTTGGTTCGTAGCCAAGTACTCTATCCAACTGAGCTACAACCGCGCAGCTTTAGAGTATAGCAGTCGATTGAACTTGGGTGGCAGGCTAAACAATTTCAAGCAAAATCAGGCTTGTGAGCAGAACTGTCCTGCTCAAGCAGCTATCAAAATA
>JAYUXO010000078.1:0-5149 GCA_043753505.1 Comamonadaceae bacterium | reverse complement strand
CTAACTGATTGCAAAGCGTGTGCTTACCCTTGGAATGCATCGCTTCAAGTGTTTTTCAGGGTAATCCCGCAAGTCCGACTACCTAAAATTTCATTGTCTAGCTTCCACCAGATTTTCCGTTTCCCCAACGCTTCACCACAGGAGATTTTCATGAAGAAGCATTTTTTAGCCGCTGCCGTTGCAGCTTTCGCGGTCACCGGCGCATTCGCCCAAGCCACTGACACACTGGCCAAAGTCAAAGCCTCCGGCACCATCACTATGGGCGTGCGCGACTCGTCAGGCGCTTTGTCCTACACCTTGGGTGATGGCAAGTACACCGGCTTTCACGTTGAAATCTGCGAGCGCATCATTGCCAACGTGGAAAAAGCAGCGGGCCGCAAGCTTGAAATCAAATACCTGCCCGTGACCTCGCAGAACCGCATCCCATTGGTGCAAAACGGTACCGTGGACATTGAATGCGGCTCCACTACCAACAACGCCACCCGCCAGAAAGATGTTGCCTTCCTGCCCACCACCTTCGTGGAAGAAGTGCGCATCGCGGTGAAAGCCAACTCCGGCATCTCCGCCATTGCCCAGTTGAATGGCAAAAACGTGGCCACCACCACCGGTACCACCTCAGTTCAAACCCTGCGCAGGAACGAGCGCGCCACCGGTGTTGACTTCAAGGAAATATTTGGCAAAGACCACGCTGACAGCTTCTTGCTGCTCGAGTCGGGCCGTGCCGATGCGTTCGTGATGGACGGTGCCATCCTGGCCGGCAACATCGCCACATCCAAAGCGCCAGCCGATTTCAAAATCGTGGGCGAAGTGTTGAACGTGGAACCGATTGCCATCATGGTGCGCAAAGATGACGCAGCTTTCAAGAAAATTGGCGACGATACCGTTCGCGATCTGGCCAAAGCCGGTGAACTGGCCAAGTTGTGGGACAAGTGGTTCATGCAAGCCATTCCACCGAAAAACACCAAAGTCGGTTACGCCGTGAGCGAAAGCACCAAAGCCGCCTGGAATGCGCCCAACGACAAGCCCATGGAAGACTACGCCAAGAAGTAATCCATAAACCATTTGGGTTGACACACGAAACCCCGCTACAGCGCCTGCTCTAGCGGGGTTTCGCCTTATGGTCAGGTCAGGTGGTCGGCATCACACTTGCTTGGGTGTCAACTGATTCCAACAACAGCCGGAGGCATTTTTTATGGCGTGGGACTGGAAAGTATTTTTAAACGACGACGGCAGTGGGCGAACCTATCTGCAATGGATGTTCGACGCTTGGGGTTGGACCTTGTCGGTGGCGGGGGCATCGTGGGTCGTGGCCATGGTGGTCGGCGCGCTGATTGGCACCTTGCGCACCTTGCCCAACAGCCCCTGGTTGGTGCGTATGGCCAATGTGTGGGTGGAGCTGTTTCGCAACATCCCGCTGCTGGTGCAGATTTTCCTGTGGTACTTTGTGGTGCCCAAGCTCATACCGCCCATGAAGGAAGTGCCTGGTTTTATTCTGGTGGTGTTTGCGCTGGGGTTTTTCACCTCGGCCCGTATTGCAGAGCAGGTACGCGCAGGCATTCAAGCCCTGCCCCGTGGCCAGCGCTACGCAGCCATGGCAGTGGGGTTTGATACTTTGCAAACCTACCGGTATGTGTTGCTCCCGATGGCGGTGCGCATCATCATGCCGCCGCTGACCAGCGAGTCCATGAACCTGTTGAAAAATTCATCGGTGGCGTTTGCGGTGTCGATTGCCGAGCTCACCATGTTCGCCATGCAGGCGCAGGAAGAAACCTCGCGCGGAATTGAAATTTACATTGCCGTTACCGCGTTGTATGCAGCCTCTGCATTTGCCGTGAACCGGGTGTTTGCTTTCATTGAAAAGAAGGCTCAAATTCCCGGCTACATCGTGGCGGGCGGAACTGGGGGAGGGCATTGATATGGGCGGCCTGGACTTAAGCTTTTTTAATTGGGACATCGTCAACAAGTTTGTGTTGAAGGGTCTGTGGTTCAGCTTGCAACTGACCATTGTTGCAACCATTGGCGGCATTATTTTTGGCACCATCCTGGCGCTGATGCGCTTGTCGGGTAACAAGATCTTAATGATCCCCGCGACCATCTACGTCAACGGTATGCGCAGCATTCCATTGGTGATGGTGATCTTGTGGTTTTTCCTGCTGGTGCCTACCATCATTGGGCGACCGATTGGTGCGGAGTTATCAGCCACCATCACTTTTATTGCGTTTGAAGCAGCTTACTTCAGCGAGATCATGCGGGCAGGCATTCAGTCGATTCCGCGCGGTCAGGTGCATGCGGGGCAGGCGGTGGGCATGACTTACAGCCAGAACATGCGCCTGGTGGTGTTGCCGCAAGCCTTTCGCAACATGCTGCCGGTGCTGCTCACGCAAACCATCATCCTGTTCCAGGACACCTCGCTGGTTTACGCCATTGGTGCCTATGACTTGCTCAAAGGCTTCGTGACGGCAGGCAAGATTTACGGACGACCTGAAGAGGCTTACCTCCTGGCAGCCGTCGTGTATTTCGCCATTTGTTTTGGCCTGTCTTACATGGTCAAACGCCTGCAAAACAAGATTGCCATCATTCGCTAAGAAATCAGGAGAACACACATGATCGAAATCAAAGACGTTTCCAAGTGGTACGGCCCAACACAGGTGCTTAGCAACTGCAATGTCAGCATCAACAAGGGTGACGTGGTGGTGGTGTGCGGCCCCTCGGGTTCCGGCAAGTCCACGCTCATCAAAACCGTCAATGCGCTGGAGCCGTTCCAGAAGGGCACCATCACCGTCGACGGTATTGCGCTGCACGACCCTAAAACCGACCTGCCCAAGCTGCGCTCGCGCGTGGGCATGGTGTTTCAGCATTTTGAGTTGTTCCCGCATCTCAGCGTGACCGAGAACCTGACGATTGCGCAAATCAAGGTGTTGGGCCGCTCGCAAGATGATGCCCGCGTCCGCGGCTTGAAGATGCTGGACCGTGTGGGCCTGATGGTGCACAAAGACAAATTTCCCGGCCAGCTCTCCGGCGGCCAGCAGCAACGGGTTGCGATTGCCCGAGCGCTGAGCATGGACCCCATCGTGATGCTGTTTGACGAACCCACCTCGGCGCTAGATCCGGAAATGGTCGGCGAGGTGCTGGACGTGATGGTCAAGCTGGCCAGAGAAGGCATGACCATGATGGTGGTGACCCACGAAATGGGCTTTGCCCGCAAAGTGGCCAGCCGCGTGATCTTCATCGACGTGGGTGGCCGTATTCTGGAAGACTGCTCGAAAGACGAATTCTTCAACCAGCCTCAAAACCGTCAGGCTCGGACGAAGGACTTTTTGAACAAGATCTTGCAGCACTGAAATCGGGTGGACGAAAACGGACTGCCATCACCGCAGAAGCGCAGAGAACGCAGAGGAAGCGGGTCAGAGGCCGAAGATGAGCCGGTGTTTTTCAAGTTTCAATCTATCCAGATTGACTCTCTGCGGTCCTCTGCGTTCTCTGCGCCTCTGCGGTGAATGACTTCCGAGCCTGTCGCGGACAATTCGCTGCATGACCGACTCACTGACCATCACCCGCCCCGACGACTGGCACCTCCATGTGCGCGACGGCGACGCGCTTCACACCGTCGTGCCGCACACGGCCGCGCAATTTGCCCGCGCGATCATCATGCCGAACCTGCGGCCGCCTGTGACCACCACAACGCAGGCAATCGCCTACAAAAACCGCATCCTGGCCGCAGTTCCCCCAGGCGTGGATTTCGAGCCGCTGATGACGCTGTACCTCACCGACAACCTGCCCGCCACCGAAATACTGCGTGCCAAAGAAACCGGCGTGGTGGCCTGCAAGCTCTACCCGGCAGGTGCGACGACCAACAGCGACGCGGGCGTGACTGATCTGCGCAAAATTTATCCCGTATTGGAGGCCATGCAAAGCCACGGTTTGCTACTGCTGGTGCATGGCGAAGTGACCTCGCCCGAGATTGATTTGTTTGACCGGGAAGCCGTGTTCATAGACCAGCAACTCATCCCGTTGCGCCACGATTTTCCGCAGCTGAAAATCGTCTTCGAGCACATCACCACGCGCGAGGCCGCGCAGTACGTGGCGCAGGCCGGCGCGCACACCGCCGCCACCCTCACCGCGCACCATCTGCTGTACAACCGCAACGCCATCTTCTCAGGTGGTATCAGGCCTCACTACTACTGCCTGCCGGTGCTCAAGCGCGAGGTGCACCGCCTGGCCTTGGTACAAGCTGCCACCAGTGGCAGCGACCGCTTCTTTCTGGGTACCGACAGCGCTCCCCACGCCGCGCAACTCAAAGAACATGCCAGTGGCTGCGCTGGCTGCTACACCGCGCACGCCGCGCTGGAGATGTATGCCGAAGCCTTTGACGCGGCGGGCGCATTGGACAAACTGGAAGCCTTCGCCAGCTTCAACGGCCCGGCGTTCTATGGTCTGCCGCGTAACACAGGCACCGTCACCTTGCGTCGCGAAAGCTGGAGCCCGCCTGGTCATTTCCAGTTTGGTCAGGCCCTGCTTAAACCGCTGCGATCAGGCGAGACGCTGCCATGGCGGATGGTCTAGTTGATGGGTTAGCAAGGGTTGATTGGCACGCGCCCTGGCTTCAACCGTGGCGCAGCCTGGGCCATTCAGTGGCCCAAACTGTCGAACCAGGCAAGCCCCTGCATGAGAAGCTGAATCAAGCGGGCCCGTGCCCCGTCCAGTTTGTACCCCAATCTGCCCTGCCCGACGGCGAGCCCTACGAGCGCCACATCTTTGAAGCCCGGCAATGCCCCACCCGCGACAACCTGCACGACTTTTTCAACGGCCTGTGCTGGCATGTCTTGCCCCTAACCAAGCGCCGCCTGAACGAACTACAGGGGCAAACCATCGCCACCCACGGCGTGCAGGCCACGCGCGGGCCATTGCGCGATGCGCTGACGCTGTTCGACGAGAGCGGTGCCGTGCTGCATGCGCCGCAGCCGCTGTGGACCGCGCTGCGCGCGCACGATTGGCACGCGCTGTTTGTAACGCACCGCGCGCTGTGGCAAAAGGCCCATTTACTCATCGTGGGTCACGCGCTGTTGGAAAAACTGATTTATGCACGAAAACAGCATGTAGCCCATGTTTTAATTGCTCAAGCAGCTATAAGTTCAATAGCAACTACAGA
>JAYUXO010000077.1:0-12538 GCA_043753505.1 Comamonadaceae bacterium | reverse complement strand
TTTCCGCGCAATAGGGGTCAGCCAGACCCAGCCACAGGCCGATTTGGGGTTGGTTGTTTTGCAGGGCTTGTTTAAAGACGTTGGTGGGGTTTTTCATGACGCTGTCTTGGGTTGGAAAGCGAAATTTACGCAAAGTTGAAAGCGAATTGTCCAGCACAGGAGGCGTAGGTCATTTTGAGGGCGCGGATGGTACGAGGCGGATAGTGGGTGGTGCCAACGGGCGAAAGTAACGTGTGTGCAGCACCGTCAAAATGCACGCAAGCAAGGCAGTCGCTCCTGAATTTATAGCTGGTTGAGCAGTGTCTAAAAAGGCTTGGGGGCTAAAGCACATTGCAATACACACCCCTAGCCATATTTTGTCGATGTCAGATGGCACGCGCACTCTATCGCTGGCGCTGACGGGCCCTCTCGGCATCGGTAACTCCAGCGCGCGCCACTCGCTGGCACTGTTAACCAGCACGCGGTAGTCGGCGGCCTTTCTGAGTTCTGGTTCCTGTGTCCACCGTGTAGGTCGACTTACAGTTCAGTCAAGAGATGCTGCGCGGTTTCCAGCCTTTGAACCATGCTGTAAATAAACTCAGTACAGTACGGCTGACTTGAATGGAGAAGGGTGAACAAAATGCCTAAGACCGGCGATGCATTGCTGATTGTTGACAACAGCGACCGCGACTGGAAAGTGCTGAGCTACCTTGCTGAATGGAGCGAAATCTCATCGCGGTTCGATATTGCTACTGGGTATTTCGAAATCGGTGCGCTGCTGGCGCTCGACGGCAAGTGGCAAAAACTCGACCAAATCCGCATCCTGATGGGTGATGAAGTCACCAAGCGCACCCAGCAGGCTCTGGTAGAGGGCACAGCCCGCGTCAAGGCACAGTTAGACGACAGCATCGAGCGCGAAAAACTCAAAAACGACTTTCTGGACGGCGTGCCCGCCATCGTTGAGGCCATTGCCAACGGCACCATCAAGTGCCGCATCTACACCAAGAAAAAATTCCACGCCAAGGCCTACATCACCCACAGCAAGCTGGCTGTGGTGGGCTCGTCCGCGCTGGTCGGTTCCAGCAACTTCACCTTTCCGGGACTCACTGGCAACGTTGAATTGAATGTGCAATTGCGCCGCGAAGTCGAAGAGCTTCAGCAGTGGTACGAGGCGCATTGGGACGATTCGCAAGATGTGTCTGATGAACTACTCAAAGTCATTGAGCGCCAAACTCGCCACTACCTGCCGTTTGAGGTGTACGCCAAGGCATTGCAGGCCTACTTCAGCAACTACGAAGAAACCGCAGGCGACTGGGAGCGCAACCACTCGCGCATGTATCCCGTGCTCAGTCAATATCAGCGCGATGGCTATGGAGCCATGCTCAAAATTAGTGAAAAGTTCGGTGGCGCTTTTTTATGCGACGGAGTGGGTCTCGGCAAGACATTCATTGGCCTGATGCTGATTGAACGCTAGGTAAAACGCGAAAGTAAGAAAGTATTGTTGGTCGTACCCAAATCTGGCAGGGAATCTGTGTGGGAGTCTTCTTTGCGGCAGTATTTGCCCGAATTGTTCGGCAAATATTCCACCCTAAAAATCATCAATCAAACCGACCTCCAGCGTGAAAGCGAAGCTTGGACGCAGGATTTTGAGGATCACAAAGCAAATGCAGATGTGATCATCGTTGACGAAGCACACCACTTTCGCAACCCCACCACCAAAAAAGCGTCTTCACGGTATTGGCAATTCAATGAACTGGCCAAGGGCAAAAAACTCTTCATGCTGACCGCCACGCCCATCAACAACCGGCTGATTGACCTTCAACACTTGATTGAGCATTTCACCAACCGGCAGGCTGACTACTTCAAAGACACCCTCGGTATTCACTCGCTACCGGGGCACTTTCGCAAGCTTGAAAAGGACTTACTAAAGCGCTTGGGCACAGACCTTGTGCAGGGCGAGCTGGCTGGGCTAGAGACGACCGATCTGTTGTCGCATGACCCCTTGCTGCGCGAGCTGGTTATTCAGCGCAGCCGCGGTTACGTCAAGCAAAGCCAGATCACGGCTGGCGCGCGTGAAGCACTCTTTCCCAAGCGCGAAGCGCCCAAGGTGGCGGAGTATTCGATTAAAAAGACCTACGGCAAATTGCTGGCCATGCTGGAAAAGGCATTTAACAAAAAAACGCCTTTGTTTACCCTGCCCACGTACTACCCCTTGGCTTACCCCAAAGTGCCCATCGAAGACGGCTTGGAAGCCAACCGCCAAAAGCAGGTGGTGGGGCTTATTCGCATACTGTTTTTGAAGCGGTTTGAAAGCTCGGCTAGCGCGTTTGAATCTTCTTGCCAGAAACTGCTGCTGAAAATCATGGCTTTTGTGCAGGTCAACAGCACAACCAAGCATGAGGCAGCCAACTTTGAACGCTGGCGCATTCGCCATGCCGACATGCTGGGTCATGTGGACACTCGGCAGAAAGAAATATTCAACATTGAGGAGGATGGCGAGGCCGAAGAGGACGTGATCCCTGAAGAGCTTTTGGAAGCCGTCGAGCTGCTTGATCGCAACTTGTATGAAGTGCCACAAATCCTGTCAGATTCTCTTCAAGACCTGGATCAACTGGCCGAATTTTTAAACGAGTTGCGCCAGTTCAAACCCGCGCATGACGACAAGCTGCGCGCCTTGATCGACCTGCTCAAAACCGACCCTGTGCTCAAAAAGCACAAAGTCATGATTTTCAGCGAGTTCATGTCCACCGCCCGCTACTTGGCCACCGAGCTTGACAAAGCCGGCATCAAAGGCATTGACCAGATTGACTCTGCCACCAAGCGCAGCCGGGGTGACGTGATTCGCCAGTTTGCCCCGTACTACAACGGCATGACCAGCCAAGCCCTGGCAGACAAAAACCAGCTTGAAACTCGCGTGCTTATCGCTACTGACGTATTAAGCGAAGGCTTGAACCTTCAAGACGCCACGCGGTTGATTAATTACGACCTGCACTGGAACCCCGTCCGCCTGATGCAGCGCATAGGCCGGGTAGACAGGCGCATGAGCCCCGAGATTGAGAAAAAACTGGTCAAAGACCACCCCGAAGTCAAAGCCATTCGCGGCACGGTGGAGTACTGGAACTTTTTGCCCCGGGGCGAGCTGGACGAGTTGCTGCATCTGTATAAAAAAGTCTCTAACAAAACGCTGTTGATTTCAAAAACGCTCGGTATTGAAGGCAAAAAGCTCCTCAAACCCGATGATGACTTTGCAGCCCTGCGCGACTTTGACCACGCCTACGAAGGCGAGCCCACGTCGTTGGAAACCATGCACCTTGAATACCAGCGCCTGCTGGCGGTGCACCCTGACTTGCCTGCCCGGCTTGAGGCACTGCCAGGCCGCGTGTTCAGCGGCAAAGCGCACTTGCAACCCGGCACACAAGCCGTGTTCTTCTGTTTTGCGCTGCCCGGCAAAGACGCAACAGTGACGGATGCTGAAACTGACGCAGACGCATGGACAGTTGCAGCAGGCCGCACCGAATGGTTGCTGCTTGACCTGCAAACCGGCAACATCAGCAGCGACGCCGCAGGCATTGACGCCATCATCCATTGCGAACCGGAAACGCCACGCCGCTGCGAAATTGCCCAACCCACACTGGTTGAGGCACGCAACAAGGTAGAAAAGCATTTAAAAAACGGTTACTTCCGGCAAGTGCAAGCCCCTGTAGGTGTTGCGCCCCAGCTCATCGCCTGGATGGAGCTGAACTGACCAAGAGCGCGTCGAAGCTCTGTGCATTTCTATCGAAGTTGCTCGGGCTTATCGTTGTTACTGGGAAAGTTGATAACTTTGACATCATGCCTGTTTAGACCTATATGGATATAATTCAACATGTCTTCAGCCTTGGATAGTCCGAAACCATTGTTGTGGGTCGGCTCTTCTAAAAAAGATCTTTTGGCCATGCCCGACGAAGTGCAAGACACCTTTGGCTATGCCTTGCACTTGGCTCAAATGGGCGGCAAACACATGCAAACCAAACCTTTGAAAGGTTTTGGTTCAGCGGGCGTACTAGAGGTGGTTGAGAGCGAAGCAGGCAGCACCTACCGCGCGGTGTACACGGTCAAAATTGCGGGTGCCGTGTATGTTTTGCACTGTTTCCAAAAAAAATCCACGTCTGGCATTGCCACCCCAAAGCCAGACATCGACTTGATTCGCGAGCGATTAAAAGCCGCCTTGGCCCATGCGGGCAGTTGACCCTTAACGCAAGAATTGACAGGAGTTTGAAATGACAAACATCACCATTGAAGCAAGCAGCGGCAACGTCTATGCCGACCTCGGCATGGCTAACGCCCAGGAAATGCTGGTCAAGGCCAAATTGGCCAGCAAAATTGGCGACATCATCAAGCGTCAAGGTCTCACCCAACAGCAAGCAGCCGAACTGCTGGCCATGCCGCAGCCCAAGGTGTCCATGTTGTTGCGAGGGCAATTCCGCGGCATCAGTGAAGCCAAGATGCTTGAATGCCTGGCCCGCTTGGGGCGCGACATTGACATCGTGGTCAAACCCGCCCGTCGCCGCACATTGGCCGGGTCGTCCGGCCGGGTGAACGTGGTCTTCGCCTGAGATGGCTACTGCACCCAAACCACGCCTGGACCCGCAAGCTGAAAAGCTGCGCCACGTTCAAACCATCCCGGCGCTGGTCAAGTACCTTGACGAAGAACTGGGCTGGCCCGTAGGCGTAGACGACTGGGAAGACGCTGTGTTTGACTGGCAGCCCGAAGAGCTCAACCTCAAGGCCGAGCATCAGGTGGCCATCAAGTCCATCAAGCAACTGCGCCCCTTGGTAACTGGCCAGCCGTGGGGCATCTTTTTTGTGGATTTTGACAAGGGCCAATTGCCCATCGTGGTGCTGCGCCGCGTACTCAATGGTTTGGTGATGAAGCGCCGCGTCAATGGCAGCGGCCACCAGACCTGGCTGGCACGTGACTTGTTGTTTGTGTCCAGCTTTGGCGAAACCAGCTCGCGCGAAATTGCCTTGGCCCACTTCACCGACGAGTCTGATGTGGGCGATCTGCCCACCCTGCGAGTGCTCGGCTGTGACGAGGCTGACACGGCGCTAGAGCTTGGCTACACCGCCCGAACCCTCAAAGAAAAGTTGCGTTGGCCTGCTCATAGCACTACCAGGGCAGAACAAGAAGCCTGGCGCTCCCAGTGGGCGGGCGCCTTCAGTCTCAAATACCGTCAAGTCATTAATGACAGCAAAACGCTGGCGCTGGTACTAGCTGGTCTGGCCAAAAGCATTCGCAGCCGCGTGAACGCCGTGCTGGCGCTTGAAAGCGAAAAAGGCCACCTGCGCCAACTGCACAAGGCCTTCAAAGACAACCTGATTGCTGATTTGTCTGATGATGGGTTTGCTGATATGTTTGCGCAAACCATTACCTGCGGTTTGTTTACCGCACGCGCCAGCCGCACCAGCGGCGCGCTGGTGGCTGACAACCTGGCCGACATGGTGCCCAGCACCAACCCATTTTTAAAAGAACTGCTGGCTGATTTTTTAAGCGCAGCAGGCCGCGACAGGCAAAAGAAAAAACGCGTGGACTTTGACGAGCTGGGCATCAATGAGGTGGTGACCACCCTGCGCGATGTACCGATGGACGCCGTGCTGCGCGCTTTTAACAAAGACAAACCGGGCGACGACCCGGTAATTCACTTTTACGAAGACTTCCTCAAAGCCTACGACAAAAAAATTCGCGCCAAGCGCGGCGTGTTTTACACACCCGGCCCTGTCGTTCACTCTATTGTGTGCAGTGTTGACGAAATTCTGAAGACCGAATTCGGCATTGAAGATGGCCTGGCCAGCACCATCACCTGGGGCGAATATCTTGCATACTGTCATTCCCGCGACGGCGGCGCACAAGAAAGCGCGCAAAGTTGCTTCAAAAAACATAGGTGCTCCAGCAGGTTCCACTTGGGCTAACAGCCTATTTGACCCTGATGCTGACCTGGACGCGCTGGCGGCTGCTGCGACCGGTGGGCCCAAGCCATGACGACTTACAGCGCCTCGCTAACCCTTGATTTCGGTCTGGTGGGCTACCGCGCAGGGGAGGCTTTTTGCGTTGTGCTGGAGACCCCTAGCTTGCAAGCACTATTAGCCGATGCACACCGCGCCCATCGGGTCTACGAGTTGTTGTTGATCCAGCGTCCTGGCGATGTGTGGAACTATGTCACCGTGGTGCCGCTTGAGGTTTCTCGGAGTCTGGCCGAACGCATGAATGCGGTTCGACCATCACCTGTGGCCTCACTGCCCTTCAATGTTTTTGACCGGCTTTTCCATTGGGCGGGAGACGACACAGAGCCTGAAGACGCGGTATGGCTGGGGCACCGCAGTGCGCCAGCCATGCAGGCGTTTGCACAGCAGCTACTGGCTGCGGCGCGGACTGCTGCTGCAGCGATTAACTGGAACGACCATTTGTTGCGCCACATCGTGGCGCAGGTACGCCAGGGCATACATTCCTATGACCTGCTGGACAGGCGCGTTGCAGTAAAGCGCGGCTTGGCATCGCCTCCTCGTGCGCCAGCGCACTCAGACGGGTTTTATCGGGAGCTGCGCCGCATGGTGCGCGAAGGCTCGGTTTGCTCTGTGGCCTATCGCGCCCCTGGAGACCATCAGGTGCTTCGTGTGCTGGCCACCGAGCAGCGCCGCCGTGCCAACTTGACAGGACATATCGCTGGTGCAGCATTGCAAATAAGTGCCCTGGTTAACCAGACCATCAGCAACGAAGCCTGGGGCTCAGAAATTAATTTCTTCAGCGAAGGCTTGGCACATGGCGACTTATGGGTCGAAGGTGGAGCTGTGGGTGGCAGCCGTGTGAAGGCGCTGATCGCGACCGGGTGGCGCGTGCCTGGCTTTGGCATTCTGTCGGCGCAGGACGAAGGGGACATAACCGGTTTTGAGCGCACAGCGGGAGATGGCTGGTTTGTGTATCGAAGCCAGACACCTCATAGCCGTCGCCTGGGCCTGGGCGGCCTGAATACTGCCAATCACGGGGTTGGAGAACCGGTTTTAAGGTTTGCTGACACGGCCGCTGCCGTGTTCGGGCATGAGAGAGCCGTGTTTTTGGTGGGCGACAAGGTCAGTGCGCAGACATGCGCAGCTTTGGCAACGGTGTTGCAGGACTGGTGCCTTGTGGGTCATTCACCGGTGGTGTTGGTCTTTGCGCTGTCGATGCCACTCGAATTAGCAAGGTTTGGCGCAGTGATGTGCCCTGTAGCGGCACCCGACAGCGGCTTGCCGGCAGCAGATAAATGGTTGTGGGGAGTACTTCAAAACCTGTGCCCCTGGACAGACGTGATCGTTGCGCTCGACAGTCCGCTGTGGGCAAACCGTGTGATGGCTCAAAAAGCCCGTGGCGAAACCAGTTGCTGGCAACCCTGGGTGGTGGCAAGCCAGGGGGTTTTTGGGTTGCAGGCAGATATAGCCCTTGATAAAAACGCTGCGCAGCAGTTGCTTGATGCACATCGCAAAGCGCAGGCGCATCGCCCGCAGCTGCTTTGATTTCTCTCTAACTGATGCTGAGTTATTTTGTAGACGAAGCGGGTGACACCACGCTGTTTGGCCGCCACGGCACGGTGCTGGTGGGCACGGAGGCGTTGTCGCGCTTTTTCATTGTGGGGCGGTTGGAGGTGGACGACGTAGCCGCACTGGAAGCCGACACCAGCCCCTGCGCGCCGAGCTGCTGGCCGACCCTTTGCTGCAAGCCGTGCCTTCCATGAAGGCTGACGCTGGCAAAACCGCCTTGTTTTTCCATGCAAAGGACGATGTGCCCGAGGTGCGACACGCCGTGTTCAAGCTGCTGATGCGGCATGACTTGCGGATGGCTGCCGTGGTGAAAGACAAGCACCAGCTACTGGCGGAAGTTCACGCCCATGAAGCGGCCAACCCCTGTTACCGCTACAAGGCCGACGGCCATGAGATTTACGACGACCTGATTGCCCGGCTGTTTGGCCGCTTTGGCGCTTTTGGCGCGCAACGGTATATGACATTTTCCGTGCGGGGCAGCAAGCCACGCACCGCAGCGCTGAAAACCGTGCTGGACACCATCGACAAAGGCTTTGAAGGTGACTTTGGCTTTGCCCCGCACGGCGACACCACCGTGGCCAGTAGCTACCCTGCCAAAAGCGCCGGGCTGCAAGCCTGTGACTATTTGCTGTGGGCTTTGCAGCGTTTTTACGAACGCAAAGAAGAGCGCTACTTGCACGCGCTGTGGCCGCAGTTTGCGCGGGTGCTAGATCTGGATGCGCCTGCACCCAAGACAAAAGGCAAGCCTGCCAAACAACAAGTTTCGGGTGGGGTGGAGTTCAATGAAAAACACCCGCTGACTCTGGAGAGCGCAGCGGGTGTCTGGAATAAGTCTCGAGAGATATAGGGTGAACCGAATCACCACACCGCAGGAAGCCGACTTTTGTCTTTCGAGGCACAGATTTTAAGCGCACAGTGTGCGCAACCCAAAAATATCCATGGCCAAAGAAAAAACCATCTACACCTGCAGCGAATGCGGCGGTGAAACACCGCGGTGGCTGGGGCAGTGCCCGCATTGCAAAGTCTGGAACACGTTGGTTGAGTCGGTGGCGCAAAGCGCTGCGCCCAGCAAAAACCGATTGGGCAGTCAGCACACATCGCTGGCCCCCGCTTCCGCTGTGACAGCGTTAGCTGACATTGATGCCAGTGATGTGGACCGTACGCCCACCGGGCAGGACGAACTGGATCGGGTGCTGGGCGGCGGCATGGTGGAGGGCGGCGTGGTGTTGATTGGGGGCGATCCGGGCATTGGCAAGTCGACCTTGCTGTTGCAAGCGCTGGACAGCATGCAGCGCAGCGGTCTGGCGACCTTGTATGTCACCGGGGAAGAATCCGGTGCGCAAGTCGCCATGCGGGCGCGGCGGCTTGGGCTGGACGGCTCGCGGGTGAATGTGCTGGCGGAGACGCAACTAGAAAAAATTCTGGCCACCTTGCAGGCGCGGCAGCCGGGCATTGCGGTGATTGACTCGATTCAAACCATGTATTCCGACCAGCTCAGCTCGGCCCCGGGCTCGGTCTCGCAGGTGCGCGAGTGCGCGGCGCATCTGACGCGCATTGCCAAGTCCAGCGGCACCGCCATCGTGCTGGTAGGGCATGTGACCAAGGAAGGCGCGTTGGCTGGCCCACGTGTCCTGGAGCACATGGTGGACACGGTGCTGTACTTTGAAGGCGACACGCACAGCAGCTTCCGGCTGGTGCGCGCCATCAAAAACCGCTTTGGCGCGGTCAATGAAATCGGCGTGTTCGCCATGACCGAGAAGGGCTTGAAGGGCGTGAGCAACCCGAGCGCCATCTTCTTGAGTCAGCACACAGAGCCGGTACCCGGCAGCTGCGTGATGGTGACGCTGGAAGGCACGCGCCCGCTGCTGGTGGAGATTCAAGCGCTGGTGGACAGCGGCGGGCCGTCACCGCGTCGCCTTTCCGTAGGGTTGGACCGCGACCGCCTGGCCATGCTGCTGGCCGTGCTGCACCGCCACGCGGGTGTGGCGTGCATGGATCAAGACGTGTTTGTCAACGCGGTGGGCGGTGTGCGCATCACCGAGCCGGCGGCTGACCTGGCGGTGATGCTGGCGATTACCTCCAGCCTGCGCGGCAAGCCGCTGCCGAAAGGCTTTCTGGCGTTTGGCGAAGTGGGTTTGGCCGGCGAAGTGCGTCCCGCCCCGCGTGGGCAGGAGCGGTTGCGTGAGGCGGCCAAGCTGGGGTTTAGCGTGGCTATCGTGCCGAAAGCGAATGCGCCCAAAAAAGGCAGCAGGGAGATTGAAGGCCTGACGATTCACGCGGTGGAGCGAATAGAGCAGGCGCTGGAGGTGGTACGGGGCTTGACATGAACTTTATTGCTATTTTATTGATAGCTGCTTGAGCAGGATAAATAAGGGCTAGAGGCCAGTTCAATGCAAATCGCAGTCATTTCAGACATTCACGGCAACCTGCCCGCACTGCAAGCGGTGTTGGCTGATATTGACCGCGAAGGTGCCGACATCATCATCAACGCAGGCGACACGCTGGGTGGCCCACTGGCCTCTGCCGCAACAGCTGATTTGCTGATGGCCCGGCAAATTCCGATGATCGCGGGCAACCACGAGCGGCAGTTGCTCACGCTGCCGCCCGATCGTTTGAACCGCAGCGATGCCTGTACTGCCAGCGAAATTACCTCAGCGCACCGCATGTGGTTGGCTTGCGCGCCGCCCACGATGTGGCTGAGTCCCGAGGTGTTTGTGTGCCACGGCACACCCAGTAGCGACCTGCACTATTGGTTGGAAACGGTGACGGATGATTTCGGACAGCACGGCTCGCGTGGTGTGCGGGCCGCGTCGCCACAAGAAATAACTTCGCGCCTGGGCCGTGGTGCGCACTCGCAGGCCAGCTTGATCCTGTGCGGCCACACGCATGTGCCGCGCATGGCGGTGGTGGTGTCACCCGAGACATCTGATCCGATCACCGTCGTCAACCCCGGCAGCGTGGGTTTGCCGGCGTATGACGATGCGCATCCATTTGTGCACCACATCGAAACCGGCAGCCCCCATGCCCGCTACGCCATGGTGCGGCAGACAGCAGCCGGGTGGACGGTGGACTTGCGCTGCGTGGGATATGAATGTGAACCGATGGCCCGTCTTGCCCAGCAGCGGGGACGACTCGATTGGGCTATTGCCCTGCGTACGGGCCGCGTGAACGCGTGACTTTTCAACGCGGTGTGTGCTGGCGCACATCTCAATCGCACATTTCAAACAAGCGTCTCAAGCGCACAGCCTGTAACAATGACCGGATGAAATTCCAAACCATTTTGATCGCAGTGGCCGCTGTGGTGCTGACCGCTGTGGCCTATCAAAAATACAGCTGGCCCGGTGTGGCGGTGGCCGTGGGGGCGATGGTGATGTGGCTGCTGCTGCACCTCACGCGCACCATGCAGGTGCTGCGCAAAGCGGCCAACCAGCCCATTGGTTTTGTGGCCAGCGCGGTGATGCTGAACGCCCGCCTGCAGCCGGGTGTGACGCTACTGCATGTGGTGGGGATGACCAAATCGCTGGGGCAGCAACTCTCACCACCTGACACACAACCCGAGGTGTTTCGCTGGACGGATGAAGGCTGGTCGCATGTCACGGGAATCTTTGTCGGCGGCAAGCTGAGCTCCTGGGAGCTGGTGCGACCCGACACCCCTGCACAACCGTAAAATCGGCCAATTTGCCACCTTCACCCCCCTGCACAAGGACATTTGATGAGCGCCACGACCCAAACCCAAGCCCCTGCCACCGCTGCCGCTCTTCATGACCGCGACGGCAAGATCTGGATGGACGGCCAGTTGGTCGAATGGCGCGACGCAAAAATCCACGTGCTCACGCACACGCTGCACTACGGCTGCGGCGCATTTGAAGGTGTGCGTGCCTACCACCTGCAAGATGGCAGCACCGGCGTATTCCGTCTGGAAGAGCACACCGAGCGGCTGTTCAACAGCGCCAAAATTTTGCGCATGAAGATTCCGTTCACCCAAGCCGAAGTCATGCAGGCCACACTTGATGTGGTGCGCGCCAACAAATTGCCCAGCTGCTACATCCGCCCGCTGACCTGGATTGGTTCGGAAAAACTGGGCGTTTCGCCCAAAGGCAACCAGGTGCACTTGATGATTGCAGCCTGGCCCTGGGGCGCGTACCTGGGTGACGAAGGTTTGCGGCGTGGTATCCGCGTGAAGACCTCCAGCTTCACGCGTCACCACGTGAACATCACCATGATTCACGCCAAGGCGGTGAGCAACTACACCAACTCGATTCTGGCCAACATGGAAGCCACCGACGAAGGCTACGATGAAGCGCTGTTGCTGGATCCGCAGGGCTTTGTGTCTGAAGGTGCGGGCGAAAACGTGTTTGTGGTGCGCAAGGGTGTGGTGTACACACCAGACTCCAGCGCCGGTGCGCTGAACGGCATCACCCGCAACACCATCTTTTCGATTTGCGCCGACCTTGGCATCGAGATCCGCGAAAAGCCGATCACGCGCGATGAAATCTACATCGCCGACGAAGCGTTTTTCAGCGGTACCGCCGCCGAAGTCACGCCGATCCGCGAGCTCGACCGTGTCGAGATCGGCAACCGGGGCGATGGCGGCTCGCGCGGTCCCATCACCGAAAAAATCCAGGCTGCATTTTTTGACATCGTGAACGGGCGCAATCCCAAATATGCCTCCTGGCTCGCCAAGGTCTGATGATGAGTACCTCTTCCACGGTTGAACTGCTCGCCAAAGACCTCAATCCCCAGGGCGGCGTGTTCTGCCCCAGCCCCAAGGCCGACATGGCGATCTGGAACAGCCACCCCAAGGTGTACCTGGACGTAGCACGTACCGGCGAAGCCAAGTGTTCGTATTGCGGAACGGTGTACCGGCTGAAAGACGGCGAGCACGCCGGTGGCGGCCATCACTAGATCATTGATCGTTGCACCGCAGTGGATAGGCGATGCGGTGATGACCGAGCCGCTGCTGCGGCGCCTGCATGCGCGCGGCGAGCAGATCACCGTCGGCGCCTTG